>NZ_JAYGHD010000404.1:0-11825 GCF_034932245.1 Nostoc sp. UHCC 0251 | reverse complement strand
GGGGTGGGCATCTTGCCCGCCCTGATTATGCAACTTAAATGCCGATTAGCTTATTCAGATAGCCCACAGGATCGCTGGGGTCGAAGCCTTTCTTATCTATAAATACTTCTGGTGGTTCAACCTTGTAATCATCCTTGGGACACTCGATGCCCATTTCAGATGCTATCTCCCGATATAAATCTGTTCTCCAGCCAAGTTCTGCTAATTTTTCAGCATTTTTGGGGAATTCCTTAATTTGTCCCCATCTTGCTGCTTGTGTCATCATCCAGATACTTCTCGATCTCCATAAGAATGTGGAGTGTTCTCCTGGTTGCTTGGGAAGGTTGTCAGGAATATCGAAGAAAATCGTGGTGTCAGCGGCTTTGATGGTGCGGTCTTTGCCGTCAAAGCCGCCATAGTTGTAGTTGCCGAGAATTCCCGGACTTGTAAACTTCGCAATTGGGGCATCTTTCTTTTTAGGTTTAGCACCTGTAAAGGAACGGTCTGTTATCAGTTCGGCGACTTCTTGGCGGTTTTCTACTTTGCTGCAATACTGACACGCTTCAATCATCGCCTTGACTAGAGAACGATAGGTTTTGGGATATTGATCGATGAAAGATTGCATCACCCCCAAAAGTCGATCTGGGTGTCCCAACCAGATTTCTTTACCTTGTGCGAAGGTGATGAGATCGGAACATTGTAAAAATGCCGTCTCTTCAGTCTCCTCTCAATGCCTACGAAGTTAGCTGACGGGCTAGGGCTGAGAGATGCCCTTCTATAGAAAGTTATGAGTTATAAATTGAGTATTTAGTAAAGTAACTTCTAACTCCTTACTCCCAACTCTTCACTTTCTATGAGATACGCCCCACAATTTGGTTCCTCCGCTCCAGGGTTATGCACTGTCATACGCTGGATTAGGCTGACTTACTCTAATGGATACTAAATTATGGACAATATAACATCGATGCTCAGTAAAAGCCATCTATCTTATGATAAATGTTGTTAATTTAAATACTAATTTTAAATATTATTACTTAGCTTTTGGTAATAATTAAAACTCTTATTACTAGTCGTGTTGTGAGTGAACTCCTTGCACAGACTGCTAAACAATATAGTCGAGCCAAGCATCAAGAATGTTACATGCTTGATTAATATTTTTTAATAAGAAATAAGCTGTATTGGTAAAAACTTATACAAAAATAAATTAATCAGCAAACAAAAGAGCATGTATAATTTATTCCTTTTGGTAGGTGAACTAAATTCCTAAATTTGGTAAAAGATGACTGCACTCGCTAAACTAATTGCATATGGAAGTTTACTCATCTATCTCCTAGCTGATATTTAACATAATGGATTTTAGTCAAGTACTGGCTGAAAAAACGGGCACCATCCTCGATAAATGGATTCTAGCAGTTCGCAAGGATAGACGGATTGAAAGTGCTGATGACCTATCTTACACAGCGGTAAAGGATCACATCCCTGATGTTTTGAAAGCAATGGTAACAGTCCTTTCAAAATCTCAGGAAAATGAGATTCAGTCAATAGTTACTGCCAGTTTTCAGCATGGAGCTATTCGAGCCGAACAAGGCTTTGATCCAGCAGAAATTGCCAGAGAATATCATCTGCTGCGAACAGTAATATTTGATACCATACAATCAGATTTATTGGGTGGAACACCTGTAGAGATAATTCGTTCCATGCGTTTGATTGACGCTATTCTAGACGAAGCGATCGCTCGATGTTTCAAAAGTTATGTTGAGGAACGGTTGCGGGAATTACAGCAGTTACAGTCATCATTAGCACTTCATAATGAGGAACTCACACGTTTAATTAGCGCCAATCAAGAGTATCTTTCGCAACTAGCTCACGAATTGAAACATCCTTTAACTTCTATTATTGGTTACTCGGATCTGTTTTTACGCCAACAACGACGAAAGACAAAGATAACAGACAACTATACCAATTTAGAACATATTGAGCGCGTGCTACGCAATGGTAGACAGTTACTCCATCTTATCAACGATGTATTAGAACTTTCGCGGTATGACGCAGGGCAGATAAAGCTTCATCTAGCACCAACCGATGTGCAGGAATTAATTAATAATGTGTGTGAGATGTTGGAACCTTTAGCTGCTGGGAAAAATTTAAAAGTCGTAGTAGATTGCGATCGCGCTCCCAAAGAATTAATCACAGATCCTTTTCAATGTCAACAAATTGTTACAAATCTTATTAGTAATGCGATTCGCTATACAGAGTCGGGGACTATTATTATAATGTGTCAGATATTGGATAATCAGAGATGGGCGATCGCGGTTTCTGACACTGGAATTGGCATTGCACCAGAGAATCAAGCCCAGATATTTGAACCCTACTTTCGCGTAAGTGCTAGCGATCGTCCCTATCTCCCTGATAGTACAGGATTGGGATTAGCGATCGTCTCTCGCTTAGTAAAACTCCTCGAAGGTGAAATTAAGCTAGTCTCTGAAGTAGGTGTTGGTTCTACCTTCACCGTAATTTTTCCTTACAAATAGAAAGTTGGTTTCGCGCCAAGACATAAACTTTTTCTTTGTGTCTCTGCGTGAAATCAAAAAATATTAGACTTGTCGCTTAATAAAGCCCTAAATAGCTCAAAACCTTATACAGCATAGGTTTTAGCGACGAAAGACCGAAATTATTGAAATTTTCACTGTGACTGGCTTTGATCGCTTTTTTAGCTTATTTGGCGACAACTCTATTATTACAACAAGCCCTGTTTTTTCAACTTATCTAGCGCATCCTCAGCAGCAGCTTTTTCTGCCTCTTTCTTATTGCGTCCCTTACCTTCGCCGTAAAATTTTTCATCTACCAATACTTTTGCGATGAATTCCGGTGCGTGAGAAGGACCTCCTATTTGTTCTGTGAAATATTTTGGAGGATTTGGAGTAACGTTGCGTTGCACCCATTCTTGAAAGCGATTTTTTGAGTCTACATTAGAACGAGACACAACTATATGCTTAGGATCTACAGAATCAAATAGTGGTTCTATAATTGCGCGAACTGCTTCAATATTGGAATCATTATCTAAATAATAAGCACCAAGTACAGCTTCAAAGGTGCTACTGAGCAAATTAGGATTTTGGAAGCCTCCGTCTCGAATAGCGCCTTTTCCTAACCGCATCCTAAAGTCTAAACCTACCTCCTCGGCGAACTTTGCCAATTGCTTCTCATCTACCAGCGCCGAACGCCGCCGGGTTAATTCATCTTCTCCCATTTCTGGGTGACACTTATATAGATATTCCCCACTTAAGAAATTCAGCACAGCATCACCGAGGAATTCTAAGCGTTCATTATGTTCGCCTTCCCCAGGGTTTTCATGGACATAAGAACGGTGTGTAAGCGCACAGCGTAGAAGTTTTTCATTATGGAATCTTAGAATTTTGTGCATTTCTATCTTGTTTTTTGTTGCGTAAATTGACTGTTGGAAACTTTACGAATGCTATTGTCTTCAGACATGAAAAAACCGCATATAGCGGTGTTGCTAAAACCCAGCTTTGACTCAACTGGGTTTTTAAAAGCTTTTTTAAGCAGTTAATTTCTCTAACTCAACTAAAAACAATTCCTGATTTTGCTTTTGAACTTTACCATCCCTTACCGCAACATCAATAAACTGACTAAAGTTTTTAAAATTCTTGCCGTTAGACATAAAGATAGAGGAAAAGCCCTGGTATCTATGGCAACGCTGACGCATCAATTTATCAATGTATCCAAATCCGGTAGGCTTACCTTGACTTAAGGAAGTTTTAGTACATTCAATTAGGCACTCTACAGCCTCATTGTAATTAAGAGGCTGAGTCTTGTAGTTAACTAATTGAGACAATTCATCTACAAAGTGAAATTCATTAGCACGCTCTTTCAGCTTTTGTTTTACATTACCTCGTTGTGCAAAAATTATGACGTTTATATCCTTTTCTTGTAGAAATTGAACTACATTTGCAAAGTCGCCATCTCCTGACGCTAGGATAACTATGTCTGGGGACTGATTGTTATACACATCGTCAATTAAATCAGATTTAAGTTGATTGTCTGCACTGTTCTTTAAAGAACAGGTAACATCTTCACATTTAAAACCAATGCGTTGGAGATTTTCTTTTGCAGAAGCCTGGTTTTCAAATAGTGAATTATAGTAGACTTTTCTACTAATCAAGCTTCCTTTTGTGATGGCAAAAGCCAGCAAGAACCTTGCTTGCTCTTCACTTAAATAAACATTTTGAAAATCGCAATAGATGCCAACCTTTATTTGCAGCTGGCTTGTTTGTCTATTGGAAGATTGATTAGCGTGTGCCATTGTAATATATCCAGTATTCTTTGGTGAACTGGACAGCTTCAACAAATCACATATCTAGCAGTAGCAGAACTTGATACAAGGAATTTATACTCAAAAAGTACTTCCATGCAATAAAGCTCTTTACCGTCGCTTTCGTTTGGTTTAAGTCTCAGCCGTAGAATTCCTGGCTTCCTACCAAGTTTCGCGTCATCCTTTCCCCTGAACATTTATCCGAACATCTCATCTTCTCGTTGAAAGTCCAGTCAATCGGTTGACTTGACAGTAGGCTCAATACTCAGCCGAAGGGATGACTCGAAGCTCGGCAGGAAACTAGGAATTCTGCTGCTGAGACAACACCAAAAACCTGCGCTTTCGAGTGCGGTTATTGATTCTGTCTTAAATACAGAATGGCATATCTGAAGCGAGCATGTCAATCCAGCTAGCTATTTATGAAGATTCGTAAAAGCATAGACGCGTAAAAGCTTGTTTTAAGATATCGCCTACAATTCATCAACTTTAAGAATTATCTATGTTAATTCTTTAAAAGCCGACATTTATTTAAATAATATTCTGGCTAATAAATAATTTACTGTTTACTTTCCGCGATCGCACCATACAAAATACCTAAAATTTTCTTAATATCTTTAATATAATATTCACTCAAATCAATCGAAACTACATTACCTTCAAGCTTGATGAATTGCCAGATAGTACCGATAGTAACAGCACCATATATAGCTTTTATTTGATTTCCACCTCTTTCGTTAAATAACTGAGCAGCTACCATTTCGGCAATACATTGGGCTAAACCAGACCTCAAATTCTCATTTTTACTTTCTACTAAGACAACTACCGGACTACGCACAAGCAACTGCTCCGAAGAAAGACTCAAAATGAAATCACAAAAGCCATTTAATCCTCGTTGACTATCAACAGTAAAATCAACTCCAGAAAAAAAGCTTATTTCATAATTAAATTTGCGTCTAATTTCTAATAAAATTGGACTAATTATCATTTCACTACGAGCTTTTTCCGAACTTATCGCTACTGCTAAGTCAACATTTTCCCTAAGAATAGTAGATAATAAATCGCTACATTCTTGCTCTTGCACATTTGCGAATAGTCCAGATGATTCGTGGATAACTAACCCAAAAGAATCAATAACTTCAATAAGTTTAAAATCACTATAAGCCATAAAAATTACTCCTTTGTCTTATGACTTAATCCTATAACAAAGTTTAAAAATTCAGCTTTGGCGGAAACACCTTAGCTAAATCAAGAGATAAATTAGGGAAGCAGGGAAAAGTTATTATCTCATTTGATAGGAGAATTCGCTTATTTGAATAACCATATCTGCCTTGATTATCCTGATATGGTTCACTGTAAGCTTCCAAATAATTATCGAATAAATTGAATATCCAATAATCAGTAATACCTCCTTTAGCATAGAGAGGGATTTTCACATCTTGGTCATAAGCTAAAGAAGAATCTGCAACCTCCATCACCAATAACACATCAGTCGCTTTAGGGTGAGACGAGAGATAATTATCATCTCGGTTTTGAAGAATAGCAAAATCCGGTTCAGGTTCACTATTCGGTGGCAAAGCAATCGGAGCTTGAGATTGCAAAGTTGCCCTATCACCTACAAGTTTTGGAAGTTCTCGTAACAAGTTTCGCAAACAAGTTTCATGGGCTGTACCTTTAGATGCCATTTCAATAATTTCCCCGTTGATTAATTCAATATGGTCATCTTCATGGAAAAAACCCAATTCTCCAAGCCTGTGGTATTCATCCAGTGTGAAGCGTTTAGCCTGAGCAATACTCATAACCTTACCTTTCTCTCATTGCCATAATACTTATTCTAAATGTGCCAGAAATTGGTATGCTAAAGGCCGAGACTCGCTATGAAAGCAAACAATGCCTGCGCCTACTATCAACCCCACCATCACTGCCTTTCCCTTGACAGCCGTAGTCGGTCAAGAAGCAATAAAATTAGCCTTGCTGTTAGCAGCCGTTGATCCTGGTTTGGGAGGAGTAGCGATCGCAGGTCGTCGTGGTACGGCAAAATCTGTAATGGCTCGTGCTATCCACGCTCTACTACCGCCGATTGAAGTTGTCAAAGGTTCAATCAGTAATTGTGACCCCAATCACCCAGAAGAATGGGATGATCAACTGTTGGCGGAGTACGCAGACAAAGACATTCAAGATGTGCCCGTTGAAATTATCCCCGCGCCTTTTTTGCAAATTCCTCTAGGTATCACAGAAGACCGACTATTAGGTTCAGTGGATGTGGAAAAGTCGGTAAAACAAGGTGATACGATTTTTCAGCCCGGTTTACTCGCTACAGCTAACCGGGGTGTACTGTACGTAGATGAAATTAATTTATTAGATGACCAAATATCAAATCAGCTTTTAACAGTATTATCTGACGGACGCAACCAGATTGAACGGGAAGGGATTAGTTTTCAGCATCCGTGCAAATCCCTATTTATTGCCACCTATAACCCAGAAGAAGGCGGATTACGGGAGCATTTGCTAGATAGAATTGCGATCACACTTTCTGCTGACGGTGTACTCGGCTTAGATCAAAGAGTAGCAGCAGTTGAACAAGCGATCGCTTATTCTAAATCTCCCCAAGACTTTCTCAAACAGTACAACGAAGACTTAGACTCCCTGAAAACCCAAATCATTTTGGCGCGAGAATGGTTGAAAGAAGTCATCATCACCCATGAACAAATTGCCTACTTAGTGGATGAGTCCATTCGTGGAGGAGTTCAGGGACATCGCGCCGAGTTATTCGCCACGCGGGTTGCCAAAGCTGCTGCGGCTTTAGAGGGACGAACAACAGTTAATGCCGAAGATTTGCGTCGTGCCGTAGAACTGGTAATTGTACCACGCGCCACAGTTGTGCAGACACCGCCACCCGAACAATCACCGCCACCTCCGCCACCCCCACCGCAACAGAATCAAGAAGAACCCCAGGACGAATCTGAAGAGGAACAAGAAGAACAAGAAGAACAGGAAGAGAATCAAGAGCAAGAACCCCCTAGCATCCCGGAAGAATTCATTTTTGATCCAGAAGGGGTAATTCTTGATGACAACGTGCTGTATTTTACTCAAATGGCGAAGCGGCAAGGTAAATCTGGTAGTCGCAGCGTCATCTTTTCCGATGACAGGGGACGCTACATTAAGCCAATGTTACCCAAAGGGAAAGCGCGACGCATTGCAGTAGATGCAACACTGAGAGCAGCTGCTCCTTATCAAAAAGCACGCAGAGAAAGGCAACCAGATAGAAAAGTTATTGTAGAACAACCTGATATTCGTGCGAAACGCCTGGTACGTAAAGCCGGGGCGTTAGTAGTATTTGTGGTAGATGCTTCTGGCTCAATGGCCCTGAACCGAATGCAATCGGCTAAAGGTGCGGTGATGCAACTGTTAACAGAAGCTTATCAAAACCGCGATCAAATAGCATTAATTCCCTTCCGGGGAGAACAGGCAGAGGTATTATTGCCTCCAACACGTTCTATTGCCTTAGCGCGTAACCGTTTGGAAAGGTTGCCCTGTGGTGGGGGTTCGCCCTTAGCGCATGGTTTAACTCAAGCTGTGCGCGTCGGCTTAAATGCCCAGATGAGTGGAGATATTGGGCAAGTTGTCCTTGTAGCAATCACCGATGGGCGGGGTAATATTCCCTTAGCGCGTTCTTTAGGTGAACAGCTTGAACCAGGAGAAAAGCCAGATATCAAAGGAGAATTATTAGAAATTGCTGCCAGAATCCGGGCTTTGGGGATGCAACTATTAGTAATTGATACGGAAAGTAAATTTGTATCTACTGGCTTTGCTAAAGAATTATCGCAAACAGCAGGCGGTAAATATTATCATTTGCCAAAAGCGACAGATCAAGCTATTGCTGCTATGACCAAAGGTGCGATCGCTGATTTAAAATCTCGATAATTAGTCATTAGTCATTGGTCATTTGTCACTTGTACTGAGCGTAGTCGTTGGCGCAGCCTCTCGAAGAGAAGTATTAGTCATTGGATTTTTGACTTAGCACGACTACGATCCAGTGGGCATTACCTGTGGTTGCAAATAGCAAATCAAATCTTGGATTCCCTTTTGCAGATACCGCGTTACCGTCATTGGACTAGTACCGATGTTTTTAGCAGCATCCTTGCGAGAAAGTTCTTTCAGAAATACCATTTCAACCGCCATGCGAGGCTTTTCTTCCAACATATTGATTGCGCCTTGGAGTTGTTGGCGTTCTTCTTCTTGTTGCAAAAGTACATGAGAACGAGGACAAGGAAGTGCTTCACCCAAGGTTATTTGGCAATCAACATAGTTAACTGCGGTTGCATCTAAACTTAAAGGCATCCGATTTTGAGCAGCTAACTTGGTTTCTTGCCATTCTTGTACAGATACCCGAAGTTCGCTGGCAATTTCAGCATCTTTAGGCTGACGACCTAAAGACATTGCTAAGTCCTTGCGAATCTTTTGTCCTTCATTGTATAATTCTTGCCAACGACGAGGAATTTTTAATAGAGTACTGCGATCGCGCAAAAAGTGCAGCATCTCACCGCGAATGTATGGCACTGCAAAGGAACTAAAAGCATATCCTTGGCTGGGATCGAAACGCTCAATAGCCCTAATCAAACCAAAATACCCAATTTGTTCTAAATCTTCATAAGGTTCATTACATTGATGGCTGAATTTATGAGCCATCTTCCGTACCAAGCCAGTATGTAACTGTACAAGTTTATTACGAAGTTTAATAGAAGGATTCTGGTGGTACAAGTGTAATAATTCTATACCATCAGTTCGTAAAGAGGACTCACTTGTTGCCATATACATTCCTTTGTTGTAACTCCTATTCCTGAGATAATGGAGTTGCGTATATTTTCTTCTAAGCTGTTATTATTCTGCTTAGTCAGGGAAGAATAAGCTATCGTCGTTTCACTGAACTTATGAGGGGTCTAACTCCATAATTCAGTATTTGTACGCATGATTTTGCGAACATCTCTGTTACAGGTTATTTTTGCTTTTTATATAACTGTTGAATGGTAAATAATCTTTAGCTTTTGCAACAAAAACTAGCTATTTATGCTGAACAATGCATAACTGACCTAATAGCCATCTGTCATACTGAGAGCAACGTGAATCGGTACTGAATTAATCGCAAAAGAGACTGGGCAATTTTATCTTTTAGTACGCATCGTCATTAATAAAGATCGAAAATCCAAATTCAAAGTCGGGTGGAAGAACAAAACCTAAGCTACAAAAAACCGAATTCTGACTCATTTTTATGGGAATTTGTACTTAGTTGGGTCTTGAGGTACATTTCTATTCAATATTGGTAAGATGAAAACTTTGGAAACCTAGTGGAAACATAGAAACAGGTGATTGACATGCCAGTTTGGTGGGTGTCACACTTCTGCTAAACAGGAGGGTGAACAATGAAAATCACCAAACACCGACAAAAAATTCTGGATACACTTCAGCAATGGTTCAGCATCCATAAACAAGGGCCAACTCTAGAAGAGTTGTGTCAAGAACTCGGAATGCAACCACGTCAGAAAGCAACAGTTCAGAAGTGGTTGCAAACTATGCGCGGTATAGACGTGGAATGGGATGATCACAGCGCCCGCAGTCTTCGCCTTTTGACACCTGAACCGGAAAAACCCTCCTTACAGCTATCTGTTACCGATACTCTGCGGTATCTGGCTACTGGTGTGGTGCAGTGGGAAAAACTTGAGCTAGAAAAGCGAAGTCAAGTACCAGAAGCCCTTCGCATTGGAATGTCCCGTATGTACTTAACTTCTTTACTACAGGGAGAACAAGCCCCAGAGAACCTACCCCAATTTTTTGATTGGGCGGAAACATCAATTACTTCTTGGAAACCAGCCCAAGAGATTAAATATCTTTCACCAGATGTCAGCGTTATAGAAGACGGAGTAGTTTCCGATTTTGCTACAGAATGGCAAGTTTCGGGTAATGATGTGGTGGCGCAGGTACAAGAGTCAGTACTGAAAGATGTACTGGAATACTGTCGGGGAAATCAGCTAGAAAATGCTTATCGCGCTTTTCGACAACTGATTATTACTAAACCTACTCTTCATTACTCAGAATATCGGCAACAGCTACGTTTACCCGAACTCAAACCACTGCGGGAGTTATTGTCACGGTTAGAAATCTATGTCGATATGGATAAGTTGGCAGAGGGTAGCGTCTATCATCTGTGTCCGCGCTGCAAGTATGTGCAACGCCAACGCCCTGATGGTACATATACCTGCCGTACCCCTTGGTGTGAAAGACTTTGTGCAACCAGCAACTTTCAGCCATTGCCACCTATTTCTAAAGAAAAAGCAGCAGACTGGAAAGCTGTTACCCCTGGCGTGCATTTGTACGGTACGCTTCCAGGAATTTGGGAAATTCAACTTCAAGAAGAACTGACAAAATTAGGTTTGCGGGTTACTCTCTGGCCTTTTGTCGATGAATTTGACTTACTCGTAGAGTTCCTACGCAAAGTTCGCTGGGCAATTGATTTTAAAGATTGGGCATCCGTGGATGAAGAACGTTTGCAAAAGGTGCAGTATCGGCGTGATGCAACGGAAACCTTTGTAGTTTTTCCAGATGAACGCGAAGAGTATTTGCGGATAAAGGTAGTGCGCGAACAACTAGAACCTGAACTTGAAGGGGTGCGCTTGCGCTTATTTAGCGAAATCATCACTCAGGCTCAAGCAATTTTAGGGAAGAAAAAATAATGCGTGACACCATTAGCTGGCGCAAGGATCTGTGTAAAAAACTCCGCAACTCGGATGAATTAAAACAGTATATAGTATCTAGTTTAGTTAACGCAGATACTAAGGTACAAGAGCGAGAACTTAAGCGTCTTGCCCAACTCATTGCTGATGTGGAATTGGGATTAACCCTACTTAAGGAAGTAGCACCAGAAGAACCTGCAACTTCTGTGGAAGCTTTGCTCAAAGGATATCGTTTTCCAGTTGAACAACTACAAAGCGATCGCAACTGGCAACTTATACAAAATGCTCGTTTCTATTTGATTAAGCGTAAAGGCAGACAATGGCTGCGAGTTCTTCAGGAGTATATCAACTTACCTGAAATTATTAGAATCTACAGCCTTGAAGAGGCAAGGAATGTTCCTCAATCTATTCCATCCAGTACCTACCCAACTCGTTTAGAGAAGATATATCTTCCAACCTTATTAAAAACCCCACAGCATAGACAACGGAAAATCAAATTAGCAGATGAGGGGCGGTGGTATGCCAAGATTTCTCAAAAAGGTAACTCTCCAGTTGAGGTTCCTATTGATATTCCCAAGGAAGTTGCTAATATAGCGCCTTCGTCTTTAGTATCCCTTCGTCGCACACGGACTAAGCAGAATCCACAGTGTAGTGTTACCCGCGAAGAATTAATACTAGCTGCCCAAGAAATGGACGATAAATTGTCCCAGTTTGGGCAACAAGAAAATTATCGTAAGTAAGTGGGTGCTAAAATTTCCCGCTATGTAACAGAATCTTAATCAGAGGGT
>NZ_JAYGHD010000403.1:0-11927 GCF_034932245.1 Nostoc sp. UHCC 0251 | reverse complement strand
CCCAATGCCCAATGCCCAATGCCCAATGCCCAATGCCCAATGCCCAATGCCCAATACTTTGATAATTTCCTCACAAGTTCCTCAAATTGCTTTGCTAAGTTTAGAGCTTGGGCAACGAGGGCAAAGTGGGGTTAATCCGGCTGATGAACATTATTAGGAAAATTAATGATGAGTTAGCGATCGCTGGACAAATTACACTAGACCAGCTGAAACAGATAGCTGATGAGGGCTATAAATCTGTACTGAACCTATGTTTGCCCGACGAAACAGGCTTACTGGCTAATGAACAGGAGAAGACAGAGTTTTTAGGATTGGATTACGTTAACTTTCCAATTAAATCTCAAGATATTAATTATCACAATATGCTCCAGATGTATCAGATCATCACTGAATTACCCAAACCGATTTTGATACATTGCGATAACTCAATTCGTTCAGCAACAATAGTATTATTGTATATCTCCATCAAGCAGGGAATAACATTTGAAAAAGCGCTGCAAAAAGTTATTACATTAGGCTTGATATAGCAGTTATAAATCAGTCGTGAACAATAAGATCCCCGACTTCTTTGAGAAGTCGGGGATCTTAGTCTCTCGATTTTCACAACTCATTTAATATTGCTATATATCAATATTATTTTAGATACCATAGGATATTTAAAACATTAAAATAAGCTTGGCTATTAGAGCTAATCACAGAGGATTTGGTATTTGCTTGGCTATCATCCTCTGTTAATTCATTCTATAGATTTGAAGCTCTCGCATCGTTTCATCCCAGAGTTAGACGCGGTGGTTTTCATAGTTATATACCATTAAAGGGGAAATCTACCTCAGAAAACCGGAAACTGGAGATAAAAATGAGGTCGTGACCTAACTAAAGTTCTGGAATTCGTCATCATGTATGAACTAGTTCAAGCTGTCTTTAACGGTGATGAAAAAACTGCTTTGCATCAGTTGATTTCTGCGTTGAGTACTTCAGGTAAACGTTACTTCCTGAGAAATGAGATTTTACAAGCTTTTGCCGATTACTGTCATCAATCCCAAAAGCCTGCTTATTTTTACTACTCTTCTTCTATTGGCAAACTGATACAGTACACCCACGAAATAATTCTCGAAGAGGAAAATACCTGGTTCGTGGTTCGACCTAAGATTGCTAACCAGGAAGTTTGGAAACTAACAGGCGATTTTAATAGTTTCGAGCAGATGACGCCTCAAACGCTGCTAGATGTGAGAGATCGCCTAGTCAACCGCTACCAACCCCACATTCTCGAAATCGACCTCCACCCCTTTTATGAGAGTTCCCCAAGAATCGACGATCCCAGAAATATTGGTCAAGGTTTAGCCTTCCTTAACCGTTACCTGTGCAATCAATTGTTGACTGACCCCCAATATTGGGTAGAAATGTTATTTCAAGCATTACAGGGGCTAAAACACGATAAAACTCTTCTGCTATTGAGCGATCGCATTCCTTCAGGTATTCACCTGGCCAAACAAATTAAGCTAGCGCTCAAATTGCTGAATGAGCGATCGCCTGATGAACCTTATGAAAAATTCCGCTTTGATCTCCAAGAACTTGGCTTTGAGCCGGGTTGGGGTAATACTGCGGCGCGAGTCTCCCAAACCCTACAACTCCTCGACCGACTCATTTACTCTCCAGAACCTGGCATCTTAGAAACATTTGTAGCCCGCGTCCCCGCCGTCTTTCGCGTCGTCCTCATTTCCGTCCACGGCTGGGTTGGACAGGAAGATGTTTTGGGAAGAGATGAAACACTCGGTCAAGTTATCTACGTCCTCGAACAAGCTCGCAGCTTAGAAAACGAACTGCGTGAACAAATTAAACTCGCCGGACTTGATGTGCTAGGGATTAAACCCCATGTAATTATTCTCACCCGGCTCATCCCTAACTGTGAAGGAACATTTTGCAATCTGCGCTTAGAAAAAGTAGAAGATACTGAAAATGCTTGGATATTGCGCGTTCCTTTTGGTGAATTCAATCCTGAAATTACCAACAATTGGATTTCTAAATTTGAGATTTGGCCTTATTTAGAACAATTTGCCCTAGATGCAGAAAAAGAATTACTAGCTCAATTCCAAGGCAAACCTAATCTTCTTATTGGCAACTACAGCGACGGTAACTTAGTAGCTTTTCTCTTATCTCGCCGGATGAAAGTTACCCAATGCAACATTGCTCATTCCTTGGAAAAACCTAAATATCTATTTAGTAATTTATATTGGCAAGATTTAGAAGACAAGTATCATTTCTCGGTACAATTTACTGCTGATTTAATTAGCATGAATGCAGCCGAGTTTATCATCACATCTTCCTATCAAGAAATTGTCGGCACACCAGATACCATAGGTCAATACGAGTCTTACAAATGCTTTACGATGCCACAGATGTATCATGTAGTTGATGGGATTGATTTGTTTAGCCCTAAATTCAACTTAGTGCCGCCGGGAGTAAATGAAAAAATTTTCTTTCCCTATAGCCAAAAAGAAAACCGAGATTCTAACCTTCGCACCCAAATTCATGACCTACTCTTTACCCGCGAAGACCCCCAAATATTTGGCCATTTAGATCGTCCTAATAAGCGACCAATCTTTGCTGTTACTTCCATCACTTCAATCAAAAATATCGCTGGATTAGCTGAATGCTTTGGTCAAAGTCAGGCGTTGCAAGAGCGCTGTAACCTGATCCTCTTCAGTAGTAAACTGCGTCCAGATGAAACAGCAAGCCCAGAAGAAGCAGAAGAAATCCAAAAAATCCACGAGATTATTCAGCAATATCATCTCAATGGCAAGATTCGTTGGATTGGGATGCGTCTCCCTAGCTGCAACCTCGGCGAAGCCTACCGAGTAGTTGCAGATTCTCAGGGAATTTATGTCCACTTTGCCCTCTTTGAATCCTTCGGTCGGTCTATTTTGGAAGCTATGATTTCCGGCTTGCCAACTTTCGCTACTCAATTTGGCGGCTCTTTAGAAATTATCGAAAACCAAGAGGATGGATTTAATGTTAATCCTACAGACTTAGAAGGAACAGCAAAGAAAATTTTAGGCTTTGTTGACCGATGCGATACTCATCCTGAGCATTGGCAAGAAGTCTCAGAATGGATGAGTCAGCGAATTCATAACAGATACAATTGGCATTTACATAGTAATCAATTACTACAGCTTGCAAAAATGTTTACTTTTTGGAACTTTGTTGCTCCAGAAAATAACGAAGCTAGAGATCGCTATATGGAAGCCTTATTTCATCTCATTTATAAACCTAGAGCCGAAAAGATTTTGGAAAAGCACATGGGGAGATGAGGGAGTGGGGGAGCAGGGGGAGTTAGAAGTTAAAGCATTGGCTTAAAGACTCATTCATCCACCTCTGAACTCCGTTCATCCACCAAATTTCCCCATTCCCCATTCCCCATTCCCCATTCCCCACTCCCCATTCCCTACTCCCCACTTATGCAAACAAAAGGACGTTCTCGCAATTTTACCTACACAGACTGGATCTTAACGGAAACCCAGTTTGACCCTGATCAATTGCACTCTAAAGAAACCGTCTTTACAATCGGCAACGGATACCTGGGGACAAAAGGCAGTTTTGAGGAAGGATATCCTCATGCATTGCCAGCTACTTTTATCAACGGTGTCTATGACGATGTGCCGGTGGTGTATACTGAACTGGCAAATTGCCCTGACTGGTTACCTTTGGTAGTGATTGTGAATGGCGATCGCTTCCGTCTCGATCAAGGTGAGATATTGCACTATGAGCGAAAGCTTGATTTACGCTACGGGCTTCTGAGCCGTTATTTATGTTGGCGCTCTCCCAGTGGAAACACTATAGATATTCACTTTGAACGCTTTGCTAGTCTTGCAGATCGGCATGTGTTGGCGCAACGCTGCCATTTAACGCCAGTAGATTTTGATGGTTTAATTGAAGTTCAGGGAAGTATCAACGGCTATCCAGAAAATCAGGGTTTTAATCACTGGGAAGGGCTAGATCAGGGCAAGACTGACCAAGGAATTTGGTTGCAACGCCGCACCCGCCACTCCCGAATTGAACTGGGTATGGGCGTAAGTATGAAAATATCAGGCGCTGAAGCATCTTTGCAAGTCAGTACCGCGCCTGGTTATCCGACCTTGAGCACGACTTACTTAGCTAAATCACAACAGACCGTAACGGTAGAAAAAATTGTAACAGTTTTTACCTCGCGGGAGACTGAGACGCCAGTTTCAGCAGCTAGAGAAAAACTCGCGCACCTACCAGACTACGCAACGCTATTAAAAGCCAATGAACAGGCATGGGATGAGGTTTGGCAGCAAAGTGACATCCTGATTGAAGGGGATAGCAAAGCTGCTTTTGCTGTTCGCTACAATCTGTTTCAACTGCTGATTGCTGGGTCACGCCATGATGATAGGGTGAGCATTCCTGCTAAAACTCTTTCTGGGTTTGGTTATCGTGGTCATATCTTTTGGGATACAGAAATTTTCATGCTGCCCTTTTTTCTGTTTACCCAACCAGCGATCGCCCGAAACTTACTCAGTTACCGTTGGCACACCTTACCAGGAGCTAAACGCAAGGCAGACCATTATGGATATAAAGGGGCAATGTTTGCCTGGGAAAGTGCTGAAACCGGAGATGAAGTAACACCACGTTGGGCACTTGGCAATGATTTTTATGGTGAAGACGTGCGGATTTGGTGCCGCGATCGCGAAATTCATATTAATGCAGATATTCCCTACGCTGCGTGGAACTACTGGCAAGCCACTGGTGATGATGATTGGATGCAACAGCGCGGCGCAGAGATTATTTTGGATGCCGCCATCTTCTGGGGTAGCCGGGTCGAATTCAATTCTGAGCTACAACGCTATGAGATTCGGGGAGTGATCGGAGTGGATGAATACCATGAATTCGTTCACAATAACGCCTTTACAAATCGCATGGCCCAATGGCATCTAGAGAAAGCGATCGCAGTTTATAATTGGTTGGCTCACAAGTTCCCCGAACGAGCTACTGAACTAGAAGAGAAACTAAAACTCACACCACAAGAGCGATCGCACTGGCAAGATATCATCGCCAAAATATTGTTTCTCCATGACCCATTAACAGAACTAATCGAGCAGTTTGAGGGATTTTTCCAATCAGAAGATATTAACTTAGCAGACTACGAAGGGCGCGATCGCTCCATGCAAGCCATCTTGGGTATTGAAAAAACTAATAAATATCAAGTAATCAAGCAGCCAGATATCTTGATGCTCCTTTATTTAATGCGGGAATCAGCAGATTTTCCCTACAACGAAAAAGCATTGCAGACAAACTGGGATTATTATGCACCTCGCACCGATATTACCTATGGTTCGTCCCTTGGCCCAGCAGTTCACGCCATCTTAGCTTCCGATTTGGGCAAATCAACGGAAGCTTACCAAGTGTTTATCCAGGCATTAATGGTGGATCTCGAAGATAACCGGGGTAACACCAGCGATGGAATTCACGGCGCTACTGCTGGTGGTGTTTGGCAAGCTGTTATTTTTGGATTTGGTGGCATCCAACTCACCGAAAATGGCCCCGTAGCCAAACCTCATCTCCCTGATGGCTGGACGCGCCTCAAGTTTAAACTGCACTGGCAAGGATTATGGCACGAGTTCGATCTGCATCAGGGATTGGGCATGGGGCATGGGGCATTGGGCATGGGGCATGGAGCATGGGGCATGGGGCATGGAAACAAGGAGAGAAGGGAACAAGGAGACAAGGGGAAAATGGAGATAACCAATGCCCAATTCCCAATCCCCAATCCCCAATCCCTAATGCCCAATGCCCAATGCCCAATGCCCAACATTAAAGGATTCATCTTCGACCTAGACGGTGTGCTAACAGATACAGCAGAACTTCACTATCAAGCTTGGCAAAAGCTAGCAGATGAAGAGGTTATACCGTTTAATCAGCAAGCTAACGAAGCGCTGCGGGGTATATCCCGTCGTGCTTCTCTGATGCATATTATTGGGGATAGACCGTATTCGGAAGCACAAATTGAGGAGATGATGGAGCGTAAAAATGGCTACTATGTGGAATTGATCCAACACATGACATCTAAGGATTTATTACCAGGTGCGATCGCCCTCTTGGATGAACTGCGGCAAGCTGGGATTAAAATCGGTATTGGTTCAGCTAGCAAAAATGCCCAGACAGTAATTGAGCGATTGGGCATTGCTGACAAAATAGATGCGATCGCTGACGGTTATAGTGTAGAGCAACCAAAGCCAGCACCCGACCTATTTCTCTACGCAGCCAAGCAGCTAGGAATTGAACCAGCGCAATCTGTGGTTGTAGAAGATGCAGCAGCAGGCGTTGAGGCGGCTATAGCCGCTGGGATGTGGGCAGTAGGACTCGGCCCCGCTGAACGAGTTGGAGCCGCTCATGTTGTTTATCCCAGCCTAGAAGGGGTCAAATGGGCAGATTTAAGAGCCAAATTAAGCAATATTGCTAGACAAAAACATTCAGGGACTTCCAATTGAAGAAGAATTCTCTTTTGATAACTAATAACTGTTAAGCTCCAAAAGCTAAGATCGTCCAAATAGGGAATCTAAATTGAAGAAGGCAGAAGGCAGAAGGAAACAATTGAATGGGGATTCAGACCCCAAGCAATTGTTAGCGCTTTTGTTTTCGGCGGAGTTTTAAACCCAAGTTCGCTCCGGTCACGGGCAGAAAACAGGAGCCAGTATTCCGTTCTGCCTCCTGCCTCCTGCCTTCTGCCTTTCTTGATAAAACGCAAGTTTAGATATCCAAAATTAGGAGCCAGAGCGTGAAATTGGACGAATTAGCCTTACAGATACAGAATATGCGTAAGCGCGTCGCCCTTTTGCAACGCCAGAGCGAACAACAAAATACACAGGAAGATATTGAACTAGTTACCGAAGTATTAAAAGAAATCCACCTAGCTTTGGAAGAACTGCAAATAGCTAATGAAGACCTACAGCAGCAAAATGAAGAATTATCCAACGCCCAACAGGCTTTGATAGCGCAAGGTCAACGCTACCAGGAACTATTTGAGGAAGTACCAGACGCTTATTTTGTGACTGATACAAAAGGGCTAATTCAGGAAGCTAACTCAGCCGCCACTACTCTGCTCAACGTTTCTAAAAGTTTTTTGTTGGGCCAACTCTTAGAGATTTATGTGCTTGAGAAAGAAATAATTGCTTTTCATCTGAAACTGAATCATCTGCGCGATCATGCCAAATTTCCAGACTGGAAAATGCAAGAGTGGGAAGTAAACCTGCGACCACGTAATAAAACACCAATTATTGCTGCGGTGAAATTGGTTGCTATCCGTAATCAACAAGGTAAGTTAGTCGGTTTGCGCTGGATATTGCGGGACATTAGCGAAAGCAAGCGAACCCAAAGCAAGCTGCAATGGGCAGAACAGGCGATGCGACAAGCGCTTGCTAAAGAAAGGGAGTTTAGTGAACTGAAATCCCGCTTGCTTACCATCACCTCCCATGAGTTTCGTACCCCTTTGGCTACCATCCACTCTTCTGCGGAATTACTAGAATATTATCGCCATCTCTGGAGCGATGAGCGACAAAATACCCACCTGCGCCGCATTCAAAAATCTGTGATGCACATGACTCAGTTGTTGAATGATGTATTGGTGCTTAGTCAAGATGAAACAAGCAAGCTAGAGTTTAATCCAACACCTCTGAATTTGGGGGAATTTTGCCGCGATCTCTTAGAAGAATTAGAACAGAGCGATCGCTCACAACATGCGATCGTTTTTAGCGCCGAGTGCCAGTGTACCTCAGCTAACTTAGACGCGAAACTACTGCGGCAAATCTTGAGTAATTTATTCTCGAATTGCCTAAAATACTCTCCCATTGGTAGCACAGTTAAGTTTTCTGTCACCACTGCCAACGACCAAGCTATATTCCAGACTCAAGACTCTGGTATTGGCATTCCTCCTTCTGACATTGAACACATCTTTGAACCCTTCCATCGCGCCAGTAATGCAGACAATATCCCAGGAATGGGATTGGGAATGTCCATCGTCAAGCAAGCTGTAGATTTACATGGCGGCGAAATTTTTGTTGAAAGTGCGATCGATGCAGGAACTACCTTTACAGTCATTCTGCCATTTTCGACAAATTTGCATGTATAGCGGCTCAATACTTCTCGGTTAAGGGGAAAAGGGGAAAAGGAAAAAGGGAAAGAAAAAACCTTTAACCCTTACCCTTTACCCTTTACCCCAAACCCGATTCCGAGTTAAAAATGCTTAACCGAAAAGTATTGTATAGCGGTTTGCGCTAAGAATTTTGCTGCGCTTTAATTTTAAACTCAAAAAGACTGTACAATAATTAATCACTTTTATTTATCGGATTAAAAACAAAATATAGTTGCTTCTATGCTTAAAGGTCTTTAAAGTATAGTTAGCCGGTCAATAATAAGTTGATTGTAAAGGTTTTCTTAACAGTACCTTAGGAAAACCAACTTCAATACTTTGTATATTTAAGTGTGAGTTTAAAATATTACGCCTGTGGTAATCTCTAACAAATCAGAATACGCACTTCTAGCCCTGTTAGAGTTGGCAACCTGCTACCCTAACGGTGAAGCCCTACAAATTCGGGAGATAGCGGTCTTACAAGACATACCGAACCGCTATTTGGAACAACTCCTAGCCACATTAAGGCGTGGAGGTTTAATCAAAAGTATCCGCGGAGCTAAAGGTGGCTATGTTCTAGCACGAGATCCCGGAAAGATTACAGTATTAGATGCTTTTACCTGCATGGAAGGGTCAGATATTGTTGTCTCTAATTGTGAGCCGACTCCCAACACGGTAGAAGGTGAGCTAATTCAGGAAGTCTGGCAGGAAGCACGTCAGGCTGCTAACTCCGTTTTGGAGAAATATACACTCCAAGACCTTTGTGAACGAAGAGCAATCCGACAGCAGAAGGAACTCATGTATTACATTTAGAAACGATGAAGTGGGAAATTTTTCATCCATCCTTAGTATGAAAGTAATAAGGTTATATGCCCGAAGTCAATTCTCAACAGCCCATAAATAATGCCGCTACTCTCGTGGAGAGTTATGCAGCGGGAAAACGGGACTTTAGTAAAGCAGAACTGGGTAATGCTGATTTGCAGGGCATTAACTTGAAAGGTTCTGACCTCAGTTATACTGACTTGAGTGAAGCCAACCTGAGTGGTGCAAATTTGCGGGGAACTGACCTAAGCTTTGCCGATCTGAATCAAGCTAATCTCAAAGATGCTGATCTTAGGGGAGCATTGTTGATGTCAGCGAATCTCCGCCAAGCTGATCTCAAAGGAGCGAACCTGCAAAAAGCAGACTACGATCGCAGCACTCATTTTCCCCAAGATTTCGATCCAGTGAAGGCGGGTATGCAGATTAAATCTGAAAATTGATTAAATTAAGTTCACCGATCGTACTTGCCTCAAGGTAGAAGATATTTCTCCCAAAAGAGTTGTATTTTGGTAAAAAAGCCTATCTATGAGGTTGACAATGGAGGCGAAAAGTGAAACCCTCAACCGACGCGCACCCCTAATTACTGCTGGAATTTTTCTTGGTGTAGGTATTGGAGGGTTTATTGACGGAATTTTACTGCATCAGATCCTCCAGTGGCATCACATGCTTAGTAATATTCGACCTCTGAACAACACGGCGAATATAGATTTGAACATGGTATGGGATGGGTTATTTCATGCCTTGGATTGGGTATTCACCGTGATCGGAGTTGTCTTGCTATGGCGTGCCGGAGGGCGTGATGATGTTCCTTGGTCATCACAGACCTTTTTTGGGTCAATACTTATTGGTACTGGGTTATTCGACTTCGTTGAAGGTTTAATTGACCACCAAATTCTCGGTATTCATCATGTGAAACCAGGCCCAAATGAGTTAGCTTGGGATCTAGGATTTCTTGTATTCGGTGCGCTACTTATTGTCATCGGCTGGATAATGATCAAAAAGGAGCCAGTAGTCAAGTCGCTTCGCTCCAATTAAAAATTAAAAATTATTAATTAAAAATTGCAATCAGTGGGCGCTTGAACCCACCACTGATAGCGTAGCGTTAGCGAGTCCGCGAGCGTCTTGTAGATCACTGAATCTTTGATTCATTGTTGGCTCTGTACCCCAAATTAATTAAAAAAAGGTCAAGAGTCATTAGTCAAGCGATCGCAATAGTTTTACCGTCAAGTTAACTACCGTGAAGCTTGCTGTAGTAAGAAAAAGCGAGAGATAAACACAAAGACCCATCCTCGCTTTTTGATTACCTAAGCTATGAGAGTTGCGATCGCCTTGTCTACAGCTTCCAAGGCAGTGTTTACTTCCGCCTCTGTGACAATCAGCGGTGGTACAAACCGGACAACTTTTGGCCCGGCGGGTACGAGTAATACACCCTGTTTGATGGCAGCATTGACGATATCTGCTGCGGTTAGTTGAATATCGGCTCGCAACTCCAAACCGTTGATTAAACCCCAACCCCGAACTTCGCCAATGTACTGAGGATATTTAGCTGCGATCGCCTTTAAGCCAGATCGCAATTGTTCACCTCTGTCTTGCACATTTTGCAAAATATTTTCCTTTTCTAATGTCTGGCAAACACTGAGTGCTACACCACACACAAAAGGATTGCCGCCAAAGGTACTGGCGTGTTCTCCTGGTTGAAAAACATCACAAAATTTCTTGCTCATCATTGCACCGATGGGAATACCGCCACCTAAGCCTTTGGCACTGGTGAAAATATCCGGTTCAACGCCAAGATGTTCGTAAGCCCATAATTTGCCACTGCGCCCCATACCAACTTGCACTTCGTCGAAAATCAACAAAATGCCAGTTTGGTCGCAAATTTGCCGGAGCTTTTTAAAATAGGCAACATCTCCTGGACGCACACCGCCTTCTCCCTGCAATGGCTCAATCAGAATCGCTGCTACCCGATAATCACCTTCATCCAACTCGGTAATCGCCACTTCCACAGCGTTAATATCGTTGTAATTTACGTAGTGGAAACCAGGAACCAAGGGATCAAAATACTTTTGATACTTCGGTTGTGCCGTAGCGGTAATCGTCGCCAAAGTCCGTCCGTGGAAACTGGCATTGGCGGTTAAAATAATCGGTTTTTCAATGTCTAATACTGTGTGGGCATATTTCCGCGCCAGTTTAATTGCGGCTTCGTTAGCTTCAGCACCAGAGTTACAGAAAAACACGCGATCGGCACAAGAATGATCAACAAGCCATTTTGCCAATTCACCTTGCTCAGGAATATAGTACAAATTAGAGACATGGTGCAGCTTCTGAATTTGGCGTGTTACCGCTTCTACCATAACTGGATGGGCGTGTCCCAAAGTACAAGTAGCAATTCCCGCTACAAAGTCCAGATATTCGCGTCCCTCTGTATCCCAAACCCGGCATCCAGCACCCCGTTCTAGGGCTAAGGGAAACCGACCGTAGGTAGACATGACAGCTTCATTAAAGCTATCTGCATCAAAGGGACTAGATGCTACAGACCCTGAATCTGGGGGGATGGTGGCTTGTTCAACGAGAGTTTTTAGGCTCACTACCGCTCCTCCTGAGAGTTTTTCATCATATAGTTATTTACTAGTTTCCTAGAAATCCCTAAAAAATACTTTTTATTTAGCACAACTCGTACTTCTTCTTAGGCTAACGCTTATATAACCTCAAAGACATGGCGGTGGTGAAAAAATTTTGTACTCAACACTTAAGCAAGAGTATCAGCAACAGGAAATTTGCATAGGTGCAGCCCAGCTAACTTAGGCATCGCAAGCTTTGCGTAGAGTTTAGGGGTTTTCTTACGATGCTTGGTGAGGGGTTAAGCAATAGCTCCCTTTCGACCCAAGAATCCCCCGTTTTATAAACGCTACGGTGTATACACAAGTCGAAAAAAGATCAATTTCCCATTGTTATCTCGTTT
>NZ_JAYGHD010000402.1:0-11940 GCF_034932245.1 Nostoc sp. UHCC 0251 | reverse complement strand
CCTATTGCCTCTTGCCTATTGCCTATTGCCTATTGCCTATTGCCTATTGCCTCTTACCTATTGCCTCTTACCTACCCACGCAAATAAATTCAAACATCCAAGCGGATTCCCTTATCAAATAAATAACAAATTAACCTCTGACAAAAGAAACTTTTAGAACTCAACAAAAATCTATCTAGAGATAACTTACAAAAAGTTGCAAACTAGCTTAGGGTATGTACAGCCTCTGCAATAAGTATTGCTTGCTCCAAGACATTTTCATGCCCTATATTAATTATTCCCACTTACTGCGTTATGGCATTGTTGTATTAATTGTCGCACTTGCATTAGTGCTAATGTTGATGCTAGACCCCTGGTTAAGCATGAGCAGAACTCCTTTCCTGCTGTTTTTTAGCGCTGTAATGGTGAGTGCTTGGCATGGTGGCTTGAAGTCAGGGCTGTTAGCAACTTTCTTATCTGCATTACTGAGCAATTACTTCTTTCTCCCCCCAGCTGATGAGCTGAGTTTTGACTTATCCAATTTTATGCGAATTGGGTTGTTTGCATTACAAGGATTGCTCTTTAGTGTGTTATGTGAGGCATTAAAAACTGCTAGAAGACGGGCTGATGGAAATCTACAAAAGCTGAGAGTTAATGAGGGGCGATTTCGATTAGCGTTAAATAGTTCAGATATCATGATCTTTCAGCAGGATCGTGATTTACGATATCAGTGGATTCATAATCCTCAAGCTCTAAATGCTGGTGACAAAATATTAGGTAAATCTGATGATGAATTATTTCCAGCTTTAGTAGCAGAGCAATTGAGGGCAATTAAGCTGAAGGTACTAGAGACTGGTGTTTCAACCCGTGAAGAGGTTTATCTAACAATTTGTGGAGAAGACCGCTACTATGATTTGCTGGTTGAACCGCTAAGGGATGTAGACAATAGTATTCAGGGTATTACCTGTGCAGGTGTGAATATTACTGAACGCAAGCAGGCAGAACTAGAAAAAGCCAGGTTGAATCAAGAACTTCAGCAAGCTATTGGGCAAAAAAATGAATCTCTGGCGTTACTCAATGCTTGGCTTACAAGTTCACCAGTGGCGCTGGCTTTTCTGGATACTGAACTTCGCTACATACATGCTAATGAAGCGCTAGCCGCCATTAACGGTGTACCGCAAAATCAACATATTGGTCGCACTTTTAGGGAAGTACTACCGGAATGGGCAACACAAATTGAGCCTGTTTTTGAGCAAGTAATGCAAACCAGGCAACCCTTCCTAAATCAGGAAGTGGGTGGTGAAACTTATCCGCCTGGAGTGTATCGTTATAGTCTTGTCAGCTATTATCCGGTGTGTTTGCCCGATGGGCAGTTGTTGGGAGTGGGTGTAACTGGAATTGATATTACTCAACTCAAACAAACTGAGCAAGCATTGCGGGAAAGCGAAACGAAGTTTCGCAGCGTGGTTGAGTCAAACATGATTGGTATTGGCTTCTGGGATAGAGACGGTGGGATTACAGAAGCGAACGATGCCTTGCTGAATATGGTGGGTTATAGCCGTGAAGAATTAGTTTCTGGAAAAATTAACTGGCAAGATTTAACTCCTACAGAGTACGTGCAACTCGATAAGCAAGCAGTGACTCAACTTCAAGACAGTTCCTTTTGCACACCCTATGAAAAGGAATATATCCATAAAGACGGCTCACGCTTGCCAATTTTGATAGGTGGTAGCCGCTTTGAAGGGAGTGTAAATCAAGGAGCTTTTTTTGTTCTTGATATTACAGAGCGTAAGCAGGCTGAAGATAGACTGCGCTATATCGCCCAAATTAGTAGTTTACTCTCTACGTCGCTAGATTATGAAGAAACCTTAGAACAGATCGCCAAAATCTCAGTTCCCCAGCTTGCTGATTGGTGTAGCGTTGATATTTTAAATGAAGATGGTTCTATTCGCCGTCTACCAATTGCCCATGCAGACCCATCTAAAGCAGAGTTGGCGCGTAAACTTCAAGAGTATGCGACAGATTACCAAGGTGCAAGTGCAATTACTAGAGTACTGCAAACCGGGCAAGGTGAATTAATCTCAGAGGTATCTGACTCGCTATTAGTGGCAAGTACTCAGAATCAGGAACACTTAGAACTGGTTCGGCAATTGGGAATAAAGTCTGTGATGATTGTGCCGTTAATTGCCCAAAGGCGAGTCCTCGGTTGCATCAGCTTTGTCACCGCAGAATCAAACCGTCGCTACGATCGCACTGACCTAACTTTAGCAACAGATATTACCCATCGTGCTGCTTTAGCTGTGGAAAATGCCCGACTTTATCGAGATATCCAGCAGGCTTTAGTCCACTATGCCGAATCTCTATCTCTTCTAGATGCGCTCTTAGGAGCGGCTCCCGTTGCCGTATGCTTTTTGGATCGGGAACTACGATATATCCGAATTAATCAAGTTTTCGCTGACATTAACGGTTTGACTATAGAAGAACATCTAGGATGCAAATTTGAGGAAGTGTTGCCAGCGATGGCGGCTGAGTTTAAGCTACAGTTACAGCACGTGTTGGATACTGGAGAACCCCTGCTGAATGTAGAAATCAGTGGTAAAACCAGGGGACAACCAGAACGTTATGGTTGCTGGCTGGGCAACTATTACCCAGTCACCAACGCAATGGGCGAAACGGTAGGAATTGGGATTATTTTGGCAGATGTGACAGCAGCAAAACAAACAGAAGTTGCCTTGCGGGAAAGCGAAGAAAGGTTCCGGGCAATGTTCAACCAGGCAGCTGTTGGTATTACTCTAGTAGCGTTGGACGGACAATTTATTCAAGTTAATCCTGCTCTGTGCGAAATTACTGGATATAGCCATGAAGAGTTAATCCAATTAAACTTCCAGGAAATTACCCACCCTGACGACTTAGAAATTGATTGGGAAAATGCACGGCGAGTTTTAGCAAAAGAAATTAGTGGTTATTCCCTAGAGAAGCGCTACATCCGCAAAGATGGTTCCATTGTTTGGGTAAACCTAACTTCATCAGCAGTTTGGGATGCTAGAGGACTTCCAAAGTATGCGTTAGGCATTCTTGAGGATATTAGCGAACGCAAACGAATTGAAACGACACAAAGCTTTTTAGTCGAAGCCAGCACCTTACTAGCTGCCTCATTAGATTATGAAATCGCCTTGGAAAGTGTGGCTGATTTAGCCGTTCCTACCTTAGCTGACTGGTGTATTGTAGATGTTTTCCAGGAAGATTGGTCAAGTAAACAAATTGCGATCGCAATTGCCGATCCCACAAAACAAAATACTTTAGATGAAATCCGACGGCATTATCCACCCAAAACCAAAACAAAACAGCTTGTAGAGCAGCTAGGATTGGGAATCTCTATCTTTTACCCCGAATTATCTGACTCTAACCTTGTCCAGATGGCTCAAAATGAGCAACACCTGCAATTGCTGCGAAGCTTGGGTATTCGTTCTCTAATGGTGATTCCAGTGCGTTCCCGTGGGCAATTATTTGGAGCAATCTCTTTCTTTACCGCCGAATCAGGTCGATACTACAAACAAACAGACTTGGCTTTAGCAGAGGATATTGCTCGTCGCGCGGCGACAGCCATCGACAATGCCAGACTCTACCAAGAAACCCAACAGGCAAAACAAGCAGCAGAACGGTCTGTCAATCGCACCATGCTTTTACAAAGTATAACTGCTGCCCTTTCAGAAGCTCTAACTCCCCAACAGGTGGCTGATGTGGTTGTGAACCAAGGGATTGCCGCCTTGGGAGCCACTGCTGGTTCCGTTGTCTTACTGACTGAGGGTGGTACTGAACTGAAAGTTGTGCAAGCAATTGGTTAAGCTAATCGGCATTTAAGTTGCATAATCAGGGCGGGCAAGATGCCCACCCCACAAGGGATTAATAAAATTTTGATATGCAAATTAGATGTGTTTTAGCTTATCCACAATCGCTCATAGATACCTGGACAAATTTTCCCATCACAGCACCTAACCAAATAGCGGAAACAGTCAGAACTAAGCAGCCGATTTTTTTAGAAAATTTAGCAGCCATGATTGCTAGATATCCCAACTTAGCAGACGTTGTGACTCTCACAGGAAATAATGCTTGGGCTACCATTCCCTTGATAGCAGAAGGCAAAATAATTGGGGCACTGGGATTAAGCTTTGCCACTGGACAAATATTTAACGAAGAAGACCAGGGATTTATGTTGACACTGGGGCATCAATGTGCTCAAACTATCGCCCGCGCTCAACTTTACGAAGCCGAAAAGACTGCAAGGGCACAAGCCGAGACAGCCAATCGGATTAAAGATGAATTCCTCGCTGTCCTTTCCCATGAACTCAGAACTCCCCTAAATCCGATTTTAGGGTGGGCAAAGTTACTTAGAACCCGCAAATTCGACGAAGCCACGAGAATCCGGGCATTGGAAACAATTGAGCGTAATGCCAAATTACAAACCCAACTGATTGGAGATTTACTCGATGTTTCGCGGATTTTACAAGGTAAAGTCAGGTTAAATCTCTATGCAGTGGATTTGAAAGTAGCGATCGCAGCTGCACTAGAAACGGTGCGTTTAGCAGCAGAAGCCAAATCAATTGAAATTACAACGGTATTAAGTAATGATATCGGCAAAGTTCTGGGTGATGGCGATCGCTTGCAACAAGTAATGTGGAATCTCCTCTCCAATGCCGTCAAATTCACACCCACAGAAGGACGAGTAGAAGTACGGCTAGAGCAAGTTGGCTTAGATGCCCAAATCCAGGTGATTGATACAGGTAAGGGAATCATGCTGGAATTTTTGCCCTACGTATTTGATTACTTCCGGCAAGCAGATGCCAAGACAACCAGGATATTTGGCGGGTTGGGATTGGGACTAGCAATTGTGCGTCATCTAGTAGAACTTCACGGTGGTACAGTTCAAGCAGAGAGTTTGGGAGAAGGACAAGGAGCTACATTTACAGTCAGACTACCTTTGCTCAAAAATGCTGAGTTACGAGTTGAGAGTGCTGAGGCTTCTCAACCAGAACTCAGCACTGAAGACACATTACTTGCTGGAGTGCAAATCTTGCTTGTAGACGATCAAGCTGATGTGCGAGAGTTCTTTAGTTTTGCGCTGGAACAATATGGCGCAACTGTAACAGCAGCTGAGTCAGCAAGTGAAGCACTGGAAATACTAGCCCAATCAAAGCCAGATATCCTATTAAGCGATATTGGAATGCCCTTAATGGACGGCTATATGCTGCTGCGCGAAGTCAGAAAATTACCACCAGAGCAAGGTGGGAAAATTCCGGCGATCGCTTTAACTGCTTATGCTGGAGAAATTAACTACAATCAAGCAATGGCAGCAGGATTTCAAAGACACCTACCTAAACCCGTCGATCCAGGGGAATTAGCTACTGCGATCGACCAAATAATTCGTAATTCGTAATTCATCTTGATTAAAACCCAAAACACTTGTAGAGACGGCGATTTATCGCGTCTTTTAATTAAATCGTATTGGATTAAAACCAGGGTTAAGAACAAACGAAAAAATGATCATTTTTTCCAAGCAAACGCATCTATCCGTAGTGTAAAAATTACGAATTACGAATTATCCAATAGGGCGATTACCAGGATTGACTGCATGAATATATTCACTACCAGATTGCGGTCTTCCTCGTTTATAAGAAGCTTCTTCTGGTTTACCCCATCCTAGCTGCAAAATCATTTCCAAAAAGTTAGAATTTTCCCACTTGCACAAACTTGCCCATTCCGTTCTTTGAACAATTCTTTCTACATCAGATGTGACAATTTGTTGGTACTGTTTACTATTATTGAAACTCAAGTATAAATCCATCCCCATAGAGACTTCATGCCAAAATTCTACGATAGAATTTTTAGCAGTTTTTAATATCTCTAAGTCACTGGCGAGGGCTATTAACTCACTGTCCACTTCGGGATAGTTCAATTTTTTACCTTTGACTGTTACCTCCCGCCAGATAATACCTGAAACTTGATTTTCCCTCTGATATTGATGAATTGCAGCTTTGAAATCTTGATAGGCCGTGAATTGTTGCAGCCCATCAGTAATAAGAAACTGGTCAATTACAGGATTGCCAGAGACTGGTATTTCTAATTTTAGGCGTTTTCCTTTAAGGCAGGCTTGACGTTCATCTGCCAAAATTTGAATTAGTTCTTGGGCGGTGTAAACCTTTGACATTAGAATACACTCTAGTTAGTCATTGGTCATTAGTCATTAGTCATTTGTTACGGACTATAGACTATAGATTAGCTTTCTAATCTGTTTACACAGATATTTAAATATTATGCTTTGGTATCGGCAGAAATGTAGTAACAGATAGCGCGAAAAATTAGGGCAGACCAATTTGGTCTACCCCATAAGTTACTTAGCTAACTCACTACTGAACTCATTGAAGGCTCGTCGCTTTAACTGTGCTGTTTCGGTACGTGGTACTAAATCAAAGATTTTACGAAATTCATCGTCTATCTCTTCAAAAGGTACTTGACCTTTTTTATTCAAAACTACCTCACCTGATTTATTAAAAACCACGACTTGAGGAACAGCCCCAGAATAGTAATATCCTACTTCTGTAGGGTCGTAGGTCTGTTTAAGCGGGATAGCATCTACATTAATCGGCATAATTTCTGCCACCCGACCATAGAATTCCTGTACCCGTGAAATGGAAATGGCATATCTTTTGGAATCACTGCTGTCATCCAAATAAAAGGCCAAAAATATGGGTTTATGTTCCGCTAAAGCCTGTGCCAGTGTCTGTCTGGGAGGAACCAATGAACCATTGCCAGCATAAACGACAAAGATGTTGCCATCATATAAATCATTATCGAGACCAGCGTATGCAGGTTGCATACTTATAATTAAAAGACTTGCAAGCAACAACAGGCATTTGGACAACCACCTTCGCCAGCCAGTAATTTGTTTATGTAAAAAAAGAAACTTTGTGCTATTCATCAAAAGGAACCTTGCAAGCTACTACTTGTCGTGAGTTTGTGCTGAATTCGGCAAACTGGGCTGGATATGTAATTACACCCACACACTATTTTTTAAGATAACGCCTACTGAGATTATCTGCTACATGAATCCTAGACATCCTTGGACATCTTCGTTCATTTGACGTTTCATCGGGTGGAGTCGGCACCATTTCCCTCCGCGTCCAGACACGGTAAAGCCTGCCGTGTTTTAACTTATAATCCTAGCTTTTCTAAATTTTTCGATGCGTTCCAATCTCTGTCTAAACTGACTTTACAGGATTGACAATCAAATATTCTTACAGACAATGGCATATCCTGGATATGACCACAATTTGAGCAAGTTTTACTAGAAGGGTAGAATGGATCAGCAAATATAACCTCAGAACCAAATTTCTTGCATTTGTATTCTAACTGCCTACTAAATTCATAAAAGTTTGCATCCCCCACAGCACCAGCTAATTTGTGGTTCGACATCATACCCAAAACATTTAAACGTTCAACTACTATTTTGGCGTGGTTTTTGCTAATAGTGGTTGTCGCTTTATGCGTTGCATCAAGTCTAATATCAGAGGTGCGTTTATGAGTTCTTGCAACTCTTAATTTTTGTTTTAAATATCTTTTAGAACCTCTAGTTTTTTTACTTAATTGACGAGACTGCTTCGCCAATTTATTTTTCATCTTGTCTCTAGCCTTGGGATTATCAAAAACAACCCCTGATGATATTGTGGCTAACACCTTTATACCGAGGTCAACTCCGACAATAGGGATTTTAATCGATGGTTTAGGTAGTTCCTGCTCAAACGTAAAACTTATATACCAATTGCCAGCCCGTTCTGAAATGGTAAATTTGGTGGTACTAGTATGTGGAAGCTCTTCATAAGTTCTAACCCATCCTATTGTAGGTAGCTTAATACGAGTTCCACCAACATTAATTGGTTTCCCGCCTGAATTTACAGTAAAGCTTCCCAGTGATTTACTTCTTTTCTTGAATCTAGGATAATTACCTAAACCCTTGAAAAATCTCTTGTAAGCATCCCCTAAATTTTCAAAAGCGAACTCAGTTATTTTTTGGCAAATACCATTTTCTTTTAACCAGGATAAATCAGGATTGATCTTAACATGATTGTTAAAGAATGTTCTCAAAAATCTCTGATTTGGCTTGTATCCATCTTTGTATAAAGCCTGCCATGTGGCTAATCCCCAGTTGTATGTAAATCTTGCTATTCCAGCGTGCTTAGACATCAAAACACGCTCTTTCGAGTTGAGCTTTAGCTGTGTTTTGATAGATAAAAGCACTATTTTGTTCTCCCTTAACACTGCGTTTTATTACCTCCTGAATTTACTATTTTCTGAGGAGGGCTGTCAATAGTTTCTTTTAATTTATAGGAGTTTCCCAGAGTTATCTCAGTCTTGAAGTTTTTTAACAGTAACATTTAAGTTTTTAGCAAATTCATTTGGCTTATACATAAGACAAAACCCTGTAGAAAGTTTTACATTATTGTACAGGTTTGTTTATATTTTTGGATACTTAGAATAAGCTCTTGTAAGTGGATGATGGAGATAAACGAGGTTCCGAGGTGGATGAATCCAGTTCTGAGGTGGATGAACGGAGTTCCGAAGTGTATAGGGACTTCCAAGAAATAAATTATCCCAATAAACGAACCACAGAGACACAGAGAACACAGAGAGAGGAGAATAGAGAGAGTTTTCGCGTCAGTTTTGGAACATTTTTTTATTTGGAAGTCCCATAGAACTAGATTCTAACTCTCCCCTGCCCCCCGCAACTTTATTTTAAGGCTGGCTTTTTCAGCCAGGATTCGCTAAACTCACAAGATTAAATTTGCACTTTTAATTAGCAACGCCAGAAGACTAGGGTACTAATGTGGGAAACAAAATACAATTCATAGATAGGCTGCGATTGGGTTTCGCGGTGTCAGTGGCAAAAAGTGTGACGTTTATAGTGCGATCGCTCCGTCTGGGTGCTGCTAGTGTATTACCAGGCTCGATTGCTCGTCGCATTGAACCCCGACTTTTACAATTATTGAGTCAGCAAGTTAAAAATGGAGTGATTTTAATTGCTGGTACTAACGGCAAAACCACTACAGCCCTGCTTTTATGCACAATACTAGAACGCAAGGGTTTTCGTGTCACTCATAATTCTACAGGTGCAAATCTGGAAAATGGCTTGATGACGGCGCTGTTAGAAAGCACCAACTTACTAGGCACGCTAAATACTGATTACGCCATTTTAGAAGTTGATGAAAATATTGTCCCAAGAGTATTAGCGCCACTCCAGCCACGAATTATTCTCTGTTTAAACTTGTTCCGCGACCAACTCGATAGGTACGGCGAAGTAGATACAATTAGTAAACGTTGGACAAAAGTTATTTCTACGCTACCAGCAGAAACCGTAGTAATTCCTAATGCTGATGACCCAACTTTATCTAACCTTGGTCAGCAGTTACCGCAACGGGTGTTATTCTTTGGCTTGAATGAACCAGAACATTATTTAGAAGCAATTCCTCACGCCGTTGATTCTATTTACTGTCCAAAATGTGGACATTCTCTAGATTACAAAGGTGTTTATTTGTCTCATTTGGGAGATTTTACTTGTCCTCAGTGTGGTTTTAGTAAAAGTAAACCGACTTTAGAAAGTAGTGAATGGTCGCAAATTCTAGTTGGTTTGTACAACAAATATAATACTTTAGCTGCTGCTACTGCGGCTATTGAGTTAGGAGTAGATGAAGTAACAATCAGAGATACTATTAATACTTTCCAAGCTGCTTTTGGTCGTGCAGAAGATTTAGTAATTAACGGTAAACGCGTACGGATATTATTATCAAAAAATCCTGTAGGAACGAATGAAACCATTCGCGTAGTTACTCAAAGCACAGATAAAACCACACTGCTAGTATTAAACGATCGCACGCCCGATGGTACTGATGTATCCTGGATTTGGGACGTAGATACCGAGAAATTAGTCGAACGTGGCGGAACTTTAGTAGTGAGTGGCGATCGCGTCTACGACATGGCACTACGTTTACGTTACAGTCAAAAGTCCCATCAGAGTGACTTAAATTTGATTGTGGAAGAAGATTTGCGACAAGCGATCGCTACTGCATTAGAGCATACACCAGAGAATGAAACTCTCCACATTCTGCCCACCTACTCAGCCATGTTAGAAGTTCGAGAAGTTCTTACTGGGCGGAAAATTCTTTAAATTTGTCATTTGTCATTTGTTATTCTCCCCCAGTCCCCAGTCTCCAGTCCCCAGTCCCTAAATTTATGAGTTCTCAAAATTTGGAATTAACAATTGGTTGGTTATACCCGACGCTGATGAGTACTTATGGCGATCGCGGTAATGTAATTACTATAGAACGTCGTGCTCAGTGGCGGGGATACGATGTTAAAGTGTTACCGCTAGATCAAAATTCCACAGCCGCAGATATTAAAACTGTAGATGTAATCGTTGGTGGTGGCGCACAAGATCGTCAGCAAGAAATTGTCATGCGTGATTTGCAAGGTGCAAAAGCTGACGCGATGCGCGAGAAAATCGAAAATGGAACACCAGGAGTCTTTACTTGTGGTTCTCCCCAATTACTGGGACATTATTATGAACCCGGCTTAGGACAACGGATTGATGGTTTGGGAATACTCGATTTAGTCTCCGTTCATCCTGGTGAAAATACTAAGCGTTGTATTGGTAACTTGGTAATTGAAGTGACAGCTTCACGCCTAGCGCAAGATTTAAAAGAGATGACGGGTAGCACACCATATTTGGTAGGCTTTGAAAATCACGGTGGACGTACCAAATTAGGAAAAGTGGAAGCTTTGGGGCGCGTGGTGTACGGTTTGGGAAATAATGGTGAAGATGGGACAGAAGGAGCATTTTATCAGAATGCGATCGCTACTTATTCCCACGGCCCTTTATTACCGAAAAATCCTTTTGTTGCAGATTGGTTAATTCAAACAGCATTGCGACTAAAATATCAGCAAGAAATTACCTTAAAACCTTTTGACGATAGCCTCGCTGCACAAGCAAGAGAAGCGATGTTTAAGCGATTGAAAGTGAATTTACCAAATTCTGCGGCGGCGAAAGTTTAACCTCAGTTCGCTGATTAAGCCTCTCTCCGTTTCGGGGAGAGGTTTGGAGAGGGGTCAAATTTGACATAAAGAGGGCAAAGTATGACTCAAGCCTTAACCAAACAACTAACCTTTGATGAATTTATCGCCTGGTATCCCGAATCTTCAGACAGGAATTATGAACTACATGATGGGGTAATTGTTGAAATACCTAAGCCAAGAGGGAAGCACTCAGAGATAGCCGGGTTCATCAATGGTTCTTTGTTTATTGAAATCACTCGTTTGTCCATCCCTTGGTTTATCCCTAAAGAATGCGTCATCAAATCAGTTAACACTGACTCAGGTTATGAACCAGATGTCATAGTTCTTGATAGACAAGCTGTTATGGATGAACCACCCTGGAAAAAAGAATCTATCATCACACGGGGTAGTTCCGTCAAGTTGGTTGTAGAAGTTGTTTCAACCAACTGGAGTGATGATTATGCTTTGAAGCTTGAAGATTACGAGTCTTTGGGAATTCCTGAATATTGGATTGTAGACTATCTAGGTTTAGGTGGTAGGCGCTTTATCGGCAATCCTAAACAACCAACTATCTCGATTTACCAACTAATTGAAGGTGAGTATCAAGTTAGGCAATTTAGGGGAAGCGATCGCATTCAGTCGCCAGCGTTCCCAGAGTTGAATTTAACTGCTGAACAGATTTTTCGGGCTGGAGAAGTCACGTAATTTAGGTGGCTAAGGTTTAAATTTTTATCTATAGCGCTTCTGGGTTGAGTGCAAGACAGACCTAACCCCCAACCCCTTCCCTACAAGGGAAGGGGAGTAATATTCAAAGCCTCTCTCCTTTTAGGAGAGAGGTTTGGAGAGAGGTCAAAGTGTATT
>NZ_JAYGHD010000401.1:0-11940 GCF_034932245.1 Nostoc sp. UHCC 0251 | reverse complement strand
AGAACTTTTTCCCCTTCCCCCTTGCCCTTTTCCCGACTTATGCAAGAAGTCTATTAGTCATTAGTCATTGGTCATTGGTACATACGGAGTGTTTCGTTGGGGAAAAAAACTTCTGTTGAGCAATTCATGAAAGAAGCCTTAGCTTTGCCCAGTGCAGCGAGAGCATTGTTGGCAGAAAAGCTGGTTGAAAGTCTTGAATTTGATGTAGACGAAACACTTCAAACACTGTGGACAGATGAAGCCAAGAAGCATAGAGTTGACACTCTCAGACCCTAAAGGGTCTGAGATTCTACAGACAGAGTAAACTTAGGTAGTGCCCAAAGTCTAACTCTCGTTGCGGTCGTCAAAACCCGCCTACCCAGTAAGCCTAAGTCTAAGCTTAGATTGCTGGCTACTTTTCGCAGAATATTAGCGCTACCGTTCAAATCTGCATTCACAATTAAACCATTCGCTGACCGATATAAACCTCTTTCAATCCGCTTTCCAGATGCTTTCCACCCAATAGGTTTTTCACCATATTTAGGTAGGGAGTCTCCATCTAAATAGCTCGATTTGCTAGTATAGGCTTCTTCTGTTTCAATAAACCTGATGCCGTGCAAATCGCACAGTTGTTTTAATCGGTTTTTCAGCTTACCCAAAGGCATTTGAACAAACTTTTGATTGTTTACTCTACCCATATTGGCAGATTCCTTTAAGCCGTCGTTCCATCCAATTACTAAATTTCCGATACCATATTTAAGGCAATGGTCAATAATTAACTTTGCGGCTTTATTGATCCCGTCCCGCATTTGGTGATTACGTTTGCGGGTTACACGGTCTAACCAGTTGTCCCAATAGGCTTCTGGCTTGCCTTCTTTTCGTGTCGATACCTTTTTATTCCACAACTGATTCATCGCCTTCATTGCACGAGCATCAATCAACAAGGAGTTACCCAATGTATCAACACAAGCAGCTAAATTGTCAGCAGTTCCAAGGTCAATAGACAATGCCTGCTTTATATCTAAGTCGTGTTTTTGCTTCGCTACCTCGTAGGACATCTCAAGGTAAAAAGCACCATTTTTAGGTAGAATTGTAAACTCTTTAACCTTTGAATAGTCAATATTTGACGGCATTGGCAGAAAGAACTCAGACACCCCAAACCATCGCCTAACCGTCAACCCCAGAGAAAATCTAAGTTGTCCCTTAATTAGTGTTGGTTTTTGTCCTCCTGAATTAGGGTACGCAACTTTGAATAACTTAGATCCCTTGAGATACCCTGGTGCTTTGGGTTTGAAATGCAATTCACCTTTTAAATATAAGTTTCTCAACTCCTTGAAAGACTTAAACGCCTCTGTAACTGACATTAAAGTTTGTTGCATTGGCGTAGAAGGAAGAGACTGAGCAAGCACTGACTTTGCAATTGATGGTTCAAAAGCTAAGTCAAACTTACCTGTCAACAGCTTATTTGTTTTGAAAAAAGTTTGTCGCGCAAGGTAAATACCTGTATTGTAAAGCTTGCCTGATTGCTGACAAAGATATTCTAGAATTGCCAACGTTTCTTTGTTTGCATCAATTAAGCATTGCTGCACACCCATACTTTTGCTGGGCTTAACCACTACTTGTACCTACAAATTTAATTGCTTTAAGTATAGTAATTGCTTATAGTAGATAAGTCAATATCCATCTACTAGTTAAAGGATGCTCACTCAGCAAGATTATAATACCCACAATCATGTCAAGTACTTAATTAATTATCATTTTGTTTTTATCCCTAAGAGGCGAAAAAGAGTTTTAGTGGGTGATGTGGCAACTAGGATTAGGCAGATATTTGCCGAACTAGCCATAGAGAAGAATTGGGATATTCTAGCCCTAGAGGTAGCACCTGACCACGTTCACTTATTTGTTAGCGTCAAGCCTACAGATACTCCACATTTAGTAGTAAAGGCTTTTAAAGGACGTTCTAGCTATCTGTTGAGAAAAGAATTTCCTGCTCTTTTAAAACTCCCCTCACTATGGACAAGTAGTTATTTTGTTAGTACTGCTGGTAATATAAGTAGCGAGGCAGTTAGAAAGTACATTGAAGACCCTCACCACGCCTCAAATTAAAAGAAATACTACTGCGACTAAAGTCGCTCGTGCCGCTTCCCTCTCAGCACTAAAGTGTCTGAGTTTCCCGCATCCCGCAAGATTCTATGAAGTTCGCAGTGGTGCGATTGCACCCATTTCTGGAGAGGAAGCCTTAGCTAGGGTGAGACAAATTTTGGAGCAATGAAATACGTTTTTCATCATTGTCAGCCGTAAAAATCGCATTGTCAGTCGAAACAATCACATTGTTACTCAAAACAATGGCATTGTCAGCCGAAACAATAATTTCCCTTGCTACGTTTTTCTACAGCAATGGTTCGTTTAGGGTGGGGAAACACCGCTATCTCCAGAACGCGATCGCCCAAGTTCATACACTACTAACGGTACTAGTACGGCACGGCGTAAATAGAGCAACCATTTAAAATCCCTAAAGAGCTTATTCCATAATACTTTTGACTTTTGACTTTTGACTTTTGACTTCCGCCTTGCGGTACTAGTTATCCCTTTGAGAATCGCTATAAGATGAGTAAAAGGGTCTTCTACGTTTGGATGGAAATGACTGAGCAACGTGATGCTGACTCACCGTCAACTGATTCTCAGCAATTGAGTGAACCGACCAAGGGAGCAACTACCAAATCGGTCGATAATTCCTGGACAAACCGTATTACTGGTGTCTGGAACAAAGCAACAACACATCTAACGCAACTTCTACCCGTAGAACAAGTGGCACAGACGGTTGTTGAATGGTTTAGTGTGAGCGAAACTCAAGTTGCAGAGATTTTAGAGAAAGTTCGAGCCGAACTGCCAACTACTGAAGCGCTGCTGATTGGTAAACCCCAAGCTGGAAAAAGTTCAATTGTCCGCGGACTGACGGGAGTTTCTGCCGAAATTGTTGGTCAGGGATTTCGTCCTCACACGCAACACACCCAGCGCTATGCCTATCCTTCCAATGACCTGCCGTTGCTGATTTTTACTGATACAGTAGGGCTGGGTGATGTTAAACAAGATACTCAAACAATTATCCAGGAATTAGTTGGCGATTTAAAAAAGGAGACTCGTTCCGCCAGAATCCTCCTTCTCACCGTCAAAATCAATGATTTTGCAACTGACACGCTACGACAAATTGCTCAACAGTTGCGCCAGAAGTATCCGAATATTCCCTGTTTGCTGGTAGTTACTTGCTTGCATGAGGTTTATCCTCTCGATACCGTCGATCATCCTACCTATCCACCAGATTATCAAGAAGTTAACCGCGCATTTGCCGCAATGCAGCAAGCTTTTGCAGGAATAAGCGATCGCTCTGTACTCATTGACTTTACCTTAGAAGAAGATGGCTATAATCCGGTATTTTATGGCTTAGAAGCACTGCGAGATTCCTTAGCAGAACTACTCCCAGAAGCAGAAGCGCAGGCGATTTATCAACTATTAGATCAAGAAGAAGCTGGAAAGCAACTTGGTAATCTTTACCGAGATGCTGCACGCCGTTATATTTTGCCATTTTCGATTATGTCTGCCACCCTGGCGGCTGTACCTCTGCCATTTGCTACAATGCCAGTACTCACTGCCTTGCAAGTATCAATGGTGGGATTGTTGGGTAAATTATATGGGCAAACAGTTACTCCATCTCAGGCGGGAGGTGTTGTGAGTGCGATCGCAGGTGGTTTTTTAGCACAGGCAATTGCGCGGGAGTTAATTAAATTTATACCAGGTTTTGGTAGTGCGATCGCAGCCTCTTGGGCAGCCGCCTATACCTGGGCATTAGGGGAAGCAGCCTGCGTTTACTTTGGTGATTTAATGGGAGGTAAGAAACCCGATCCCCAAAAAATTCAGTTGGTGATGCAAGAAGCGTTTCAGGCGGCGCAAGAACGGTTTAAGGGAATTAAACGTTAGGGGTAGTTGTTGGGATTTTCAAGAGGATTGCATCCAAAAGAGAACGCTATATTATTGTTTTTCCTACACTTTCTCCTTTGCTGCTGGCACAATCCCAAACTTATTTAAACCCGCATCGATTTCCTTAAGTAGTTTAAAATCCACCTCTGGTAAGGGATAGCTACTACTGCTGAACAAACCCCCACTAACAGCAGACTGCTTTTCCAAAAAAGAGAAAGCTTGACGAAACTGATGTGGTTCAGCTTTAATCGGTGAATCAAAGTGGCAGGGAATAATCCACTGAAAATCCCAACTTGCAACTTTATCAGCCCAGTCAATTGTTTCCTTCGGTGCGCGGTTGAGAATCAGCGTCTGTAAAATTGGTGCGACAAACAAACGCCCATCACCTCGCAGAGCATCAAACGATCGCTGCCAATCTGGACGCCATTTAAAAGGATACAATCCAAAATAAGCTTTCCTTGAGCGTTCTGGTGCTTTCAAGGCATCTTGCAACACCTGACTCCATTGGCGGATATTTAGGGCGTTTGGTTGAAAGTACAAAGCAAACAACGAGATGCGCCCCCATCCCTTACGGCGATTTGCTTGAATGTCTGCAACAATATCAGTAGCATGATCCTTGGCATGGAATAGTAAGGGATATGGATCTAATAGTGCGATCGCAGGTGGATCTTCTGGGATAGAAAGTACAGAATCTGTTACTAAAAGAGTATGCGATCGCTTGTGGAAAAAAGCAACTTCCGCAAACCGACCAGGCCCAAGCTGAATGGGGCCGAGCATTGCATAATCAAACTCGTCAGCAAAGGGTGTTTTGCTACTATCTTCTGGGAGTACTTGAGTTCGTTTTGGAGGTAAACCAAGCCAGCTAAGTGGGAGATTTAGCGGGAAACTCCACTGATGGGGAGCCACAAATACCTGTGCAGTCGGAAAGTATCTTGCAAATGGGCCGACAAAGACTTTATGTTCTATACCGGAGATAGTTGGCAGAATAATGTACTTAACATTACCGTGTTCCGCCACCAATTCATTCACAAGCCGGATACACTCTGGGGTTGGTGCAACAGGCGCATAGATGAGAAGGCCCCCGGATTCGAGTCTAACAACAGTCATGCGAATCGGCACAACAACGTAGAAAATGCCCTGAATTTGGTCAAAATTCCAGATTGTGTCCTTGACCACTTCTTTACGGATTGTCTGCCGCCTGCCATAAGGGTAGAGTGGCACAACAGGCCATAATCCCCATGAAAAGTCTTTTGGATTTATCTGTTGTGCATTGACTATACGTTCATCATCAGCCACTCTGCAACCCCTCCAAATTCCCTGCTCAAATTGTTCTTATTTGCTATCCCTAAAGTTGGAGTTTAGCAAATTATTGAGATAATCAGATCAATTATTAATTCCTAATTGTAATTCGTAATATCTCTGGCGTAGTTCATTAACGATAAAAATCATGAGCAAATATAGAATCTTAAAACCTGAGCAAAGTTACACTTTTAGTCAATACTTTTTGTTACCTAACCCAACAATAGATGTAGTAGCTGAGTTTGAGTACAGCTACGATCGCACAGAGCTAGAATTACCAAGATACTTTGCTGATATTAGCTATTTAGAATTTTTACAAAATTACTTACAGCGTAATATAAAGCTTTTTAACCCAACCGCTGAGATATCAATCAGAGAATTTATGATTGCTCCTATCATTGCTGAAATCTGCGATCAGACAAAAGCTCAACTATATAGTGAGTATCCACTTAATGTGGATGAAAAGCTCAAAGGGACTTTAGATTATTATTTACATAAATCTAACTCTCTATTGGTGATTGAAGCAAAACAATCAGATATCAGAAGAGGGTTTACACAGCTAGCAGTAGAATTAATAGCTCTGGATCAGTCTCTAGATGAACAATCATCAATTTTATTTGGCGCAGTCACTAATGGAGATGACTGGAAATTTGGTACACTCAATAGACAACAAAAGCTAATTACAGAAGATATTAAACTCTATCGTGTTCCTGAAGGTTTAGAAGATTTGATACGAGTGTTAGTAGGCATCCTTTCATCTGAATTTTAAATTTTTAATTGGAGCAAAGCGACGTGACTCATTACATTTTAAAAGCCTCAAAAGAAACTGTGCATTTAGGTGGTTTTTCCCATCTGCTAGAACCAGCACTCACAATTGATTCTGGTGATACGATTGATGTGGAAACTTATACTGGTTACTACATTTACGACAAAGCACCACCTGAATTTGTCACACCAGAATTCCTCGACATCTGCCACAATCTTGTACCAGAACGCAAAATTGCTGGAGGGCCGCATTTACTCACAGGGCCGATTTATGTGCGCGATGCCGAACCGGGGGATGTTTTAGAAGTACAATTAGATGCGATCGCACCTAGTTTACCCATCGGCTTTAATGCCATTCGTACAGGTTGGGGAGCTTTACCACATCAGTTTCCTCAACCTGCGTTGAGATTCATTCCTCTAGATTTAGCAAACAATATCGCAGAATTTCCGGCGGGTGCTGGCATAAAAATTCCCCTCAAACCGTTTTTTGGAATTCTTGGTGTCGCTACCCCAGAAACCTCTCGAACTTCTGTTCCACCAGGTTCTTACGGCGGTAATATCGACAACCGGGAACTGCAAGCTGGTTCTCGTTTATTTTTGCCGATTTTCGTACCAGGTGCATTATTTTCTATTGGTGATGGACATTCTGCACAAGGAGATGGTGAAGTAAATGTCACCGCCATTGAAACTTCCATGAACGGTAGAATTACTCTTAAGCTTCGCAAGGATTTACAACTGACAACACCAATTGCTGAAACTCCAACTCATATCATCACAATGGGCTTTGCTCAAACTTTAGATGAAGCTTTAGAACTAGCTTTAAAAAACATGATTGATTTTCTAGAACGCTTTACAAATTTGTCAGCAGAAGATGCTTATGTCTTGTGTAGTTTAACTGTAAACTTTCACATCACTCAAGTTGTCAACAGTCCCCATAAAGGTGTACACGGAATGCTATCAAAATCAATCTTTGACAATAAAATTAATTTATAATTTACAGTTTAGCGACCATTTATTATGTCTAATATCTTAATCCAACTGTTGTTAATCGGTTTAGTTGCTGGCGTTGCTGGTGGCATGTTTGGTATTGGTGGCGGCGCAATTATGGTTCCGGCAATGGTGTTAGTAATTGGTTTGGATCAGAAGTTAGCTACAGGCACTTCTGTGGCTGCTCAAATTTTGCCAATCGGCATTTTAGCAGCCTTAATTTACCATCGCAACGGTAATCTTAATATCAAATATGCCCTGATTATTGCAGTTGGTTTAATTGTCGGTAACTTATTCGGGGCATTGTTTGCAAATCAGCCATTTATTAGCAGCGAGTTGATGAAAAAGCTGTACGGCATTTTTATTCTAATAATAGGAATTCGTTATCTACTATCAAATTGAATATAGGACTAGTATTTGATTTCTGAAAAAACTCAGTACAACTAGGAAGCCTTCTTTCCTATTGCCTATTGCCTACCCACGCAAATCATTTCAGAAATCAAATCAGATTCCTATAGTTTAATTAAGCTTCAGCAATATTTTTGTTAAGCCGTCTCCTAGCTTTTCAATAGATTCTTGCTGTTGAGGATCTTTTAACGTGCCATCATCATTAAAGGCTTCGTAAGCTTTGGATACTGCTATTTGATCGGGAAGTACCAAAACTTTGATGTTTCCCAAAATAGAGCGCAAGTGAACCAAACCCCGCAAACCACCAAGAGCGCCAGGGGAAGCGCTCATAATAGTAGCAACCTTACCTGCAAAAGCAGCCAACGGTGCTTCATTTGGGGCTGGACGGGATGCCCAGTCAATGGCGTTCTTCAAAACTGCTGTGAGTGAACTGTTATATTCCGGCGAAGCAATCAGCAATCCTTGATGAGAAATCATCAAGTTCTTAAAAGTGCGGGCGTTGGCAGGTAGTCCTTCTTGAGCTTCCAAATCTTCATCAAATAGAGGTAGGGGTAAATCGCGGAGGTCTATATAAGTCACTTCTGCGCCTGCTGCCTTAGCGCCAGCCGCCGCGATTTTTACCAATTTTTTGTTGTAAGAATCAATCCGGGTACTGCCGGCAAAGGCGAGGATTTTAGGTGTAGATGCCATAGTTCTAGATTGAATGGGAAGGATTGGACAGTTCAGCTGCATTATCCTGTTTTCAGGCGATCGCTATTTGCTACCTTTAGATTTTCTTTAGAACTTTCTCCTTAGTGGTGCAGAAAAGTTCTGAATGCTTGAGATATGGAGAGTCTTATCACTTCAATAATTGTTCGCATGTCCGGCGATGCTGGACGTTAGGGTTGAACTGAGCGCAGCCGACGCTCCAGAAAACGGCGTTCGCTGTCATTAGTTACCAGCACGAGCGCAAGCGCGTAGCTCTGTGCAGCTTCTTGGGAGGCTCCGATGCGGCGCAGCAGATCGGCACGGGTGGCGTGAAATAGATGGTAGTCATTAAGTTGGGAGGCAAGCCCATCGACGAGTCCAAGCGCGGTCTGAGGACTGTCTAGCATTGAGATGGCCACCGCCCGGTTGAGTGAAACAATCGGCGAGGGCTGTAAGCGTTCGAGCAAATCGTAGAGGCGAACAATTTGTAACCAGTCGGTTTCTTGTGCCTGTGCCGCCTGACAATGCAGTGCCGCGATCGCTGCTTGCACTCCAAACGGCCCAGTTCCGCCCCTGAGTGCCTCTTCAACGAGCGGCAGCGCCTCAGCAATTTGCTGTTGATTCCAGCGACGACGATCCTGATCTTCAAGCAACACCAAATCGCCCGCCTCATCAAGACGGGCATCGCGCCGAGAGTCGTGCAGCAACATCAGCGCAACCAGGGCAGTGACTTCTGAGGGCGGTTGCGGTGCCATCAACGTCCTCACGAGGCGACCCAGGCAAATCGCTTCTGTGCAGAGATCAGCCCTGACCATCGTCTCGCCCCTAGTCGCCGCGTAGCCTTCATTGAAAATGAGATAGATCACCGTCAGCACTGCGTCTATCCGTGCAGACAGATCGGCCGTGTCTGGCACTTTATAGGGAATACCTGCATCACGGATCTTGCGCTTGGCACGCACCAGCCGTTGCGCCATTGTCACCGTGGGTACGAGAAACGCCCGTGCAATTTCATCCGTCTCAAGTCCGCCTAACATCCGTAGTGTCAGAGCAACCTGAGCATCAAGGGCTAGTGCTGGGTGGCAGCAAGTAAAAATCAGCCGCAGCCGCTCGTCTGGAATTTCATCGGTGTCGTAGGTAGGCTCCTCGCTTGTTGGGATTAACCCAGATGCAGTGTACCATTCTAATTTTTCTGTTAGCCGCGTCCGGCGGCGGAGGCGATCAATGGCTTTGTATCGAGCTGCTTTAATAATCCAGGCACGGGGGAGATCGGGAATACCCGTGGAATGCCACTGATTCACAGCAGCGATAAAGGCTTCCTGTACCGCCTCTTCAGCCATATCGAAATCCCCAACCAGCCGGATAAGCGTGGCAACAATCCGACCCCACTCGGCGCGATAAATGGAGGCGATCGCTTGGGTTACATCTGATTGTGCGTTTGAGGTCATAGCTGACTTTGAACAATTTTAGAAGAGGTGTCGATTTAAGCAATTGCCGTTCGACTTACTCACAAAAGGAAAGAACACAGGTAAAGCTCGATTGTATCTAAATGATAAAAAATTTTTTGGCAGAGGTGTCGATTTGAGCAATTGTCGTTCGACTTAATTACAAAGGGAAACAACGGAGGCAATTCAATGAAATATGTACTGCTGATTTACCTGGAAGAAAATGCCCTGAGCCAAACCGAGCGAGAGGACTGTTATGTGAAATCCGCACAACTGGCACAGCAACTCAATTCAAAAGGACAATATCTAGCCACTGCCCCGCTTCACCCTGTAGCGACTGCAACCAGCATCCGAGTGCGTGATGGCAAACCGCTAGTGACCGACGGGCCGTTTGCAGAAACACGAGAACAATTGGGCGGATTTTTTCTAATTGATGCCCCGGATCTTGACGAAGCGATCGCGATCGCCGCCCGGCTTCCCGCAGTGCAAGTTGGTACTGTCGAGATTCGCCCTGTGATTGAAGTCGCAGGTTTGCCAGAGCATGAGGAAGAGCGCTCAACCTGAAATCAAAAGGAGATACTTAAATGACAAAAAGTACGATAAAAACCAACCAAGCTCAGATTCGCCAACTCATTGCCGATCAACAAGAGGCAATTTGCGCTAAGGATGTCGCTCGGATCATGTCGCACTATGCTACTGAGGTCATCATCTTTGATATAAAACCCCCATTCCAAACACATGGTAAAGAGGCCTTACGCCAAGTTTGGTCAGAGTGTTTGCCTTATTTCCCGGACTCCTTTGACATAGAAGCACGAGACCTCAACATTACAGTCAACGAGGACTTGGCGGTTGCTCACTGGCTCTCGCACTTTACAGCAATGGAAGTAGATCATCCAGCAATGCAGACGTGGATGCGGATTACTGCTGTCTGCCAGCGCCATCAAGGGAAATGGCAGATCCTACATGAACATATCTCTGTTCCATTTGATCCACATACCTCTCAAGCCGTGTTTACGCTCAACCCATAGTTCAATTAACTCAATCATAAACACAATCAAAACAGCGCCCCATGAAAATTAATCCTTATCTCATGTTCAACGGCAACTGTGAAGCAGCATTCAAGTTTTATGAGCAATGTCTGGGCGGCAAAATCGTCATGATGCTAACCCACAAAGATGCACCCTCAGCGGAGCATGTGCCCGCTGGGTGGCATGACAAAATCATGCATGTCTGCCTCGATCTGGGCGATCGCCTCTTGATGGGGTCTGATAGCCCGCCTGGGTATTTTGAAACACCCCAGGGCTTCTACGTGCAAATCAGCGTTGACGAGCCAGCCGAGGCAGAACGTGTCTTTCATGCCCTGGCAGAAAACGGAAAAGTGAAGATGCCGCTCGAGGAAACCTTCTGGTCTGTCCGCTTTGGTATGTTGGTCGATCAATTCGGTATTCCCTGGATGGTTAACTGCGAACAGGCGGCTTGACCTGTTATTCCTGCGGAATGTCTACAAGCATCTCCCTTGAATATAATCACTAGCGACTTTTTGCTAATTCTTTACTCTGCAATCAACTTCAAAAGGAGAAATCATGAGTACCAAAGTTTTCGTCAATTTGCTAGTTAAAAACCTCAATCAGTTGAGTCATAATAGTATTTATGTACTATTTAAATCTTGATTTTTCATCATTTCACGCGGTTCCTAGCCCTTTGGGGCAGCTTCGCCTACAGAGTTAGGCTTCGCGCTAATTACATTCCTCAATGATTCATCAAAAGGAGCTAAAGCAATGGAAACAGCCAAAACACAACAAGAGCCAACAATGAATACTGAGCCACAAAAAGAACATCAGTGGCTACAGAAACTCGTCGGTGAGTGGACTTATGAAACAGAGGCAATGATGAGTCCAGATCAGCCGCCTGAAAAAGCAACAGGAACGGAAAGTGTGCGATCAATTGGTGGACTCTGGGTTGTAGCTGAAGGACAGGGCGAAATGCCCTGTGGTGGTGCGGCAACAATGATAATAACGCTCGGATATGACCCGCAGAAGCAACGCTATGTAGGCACCTGGGTTGGGTCAATGATGACTTATCTATGGTTGTACGACGGGGAATTGGACGCGGCTGAAAACATGCTAACGCTTAATTCTGACGGTCCCTCAATGACGGGCGATGAGAAGATGGCAAGTTATAGAGATGTAATCGAGTTCAAGAGTGATAATCATCGAGTGATGACATCTTATGTGCTGGGCGATGACGGGCAGTGGCATCAGTTTATGACCGTAAACTCTCGACGAAAGCAGTAACAGAATGCTAGACCAGAAAGGCAGGTAGGACGCAAGCAATAACCAATAAGGCGTTGCTGATTCCATGTATGAAAATGATTTTGCATAATACCAAAATCCTTGTA
>NZ_JAYGHD010000400.1:0-12072 GCF_034932245.1 Nostoc sp. UHCC 0251 | reverse complement strand
AAAGGCGGGCAAGATGCCCACCCCACAAGATTGGATAATTTATTTCTTGGAAGTCTCTATTCAGTATGTTTAATATTTCGATGCCCTAAAAAATCTGGAATTTCTCTAGGGACTGTCATCAATTCAACCAGATAACAGAAGCAGCTAAATAAATCGTACCGCGATCGCAAACCAACTACCCGATTTTAAGCAATTCGAGTGACTTGTTGATTCACACGGGGACGACCAAAGCGCTCCCAAGCACTCCCTCCTCGCAGAAACAACTCTAAAAAACGCAATGGTTCTCCTGAATCGCCTCTTGACCAACCGGAACTACCAGGAGCAAAAGCCAAAGTTCCTTCAGACACTTTGAAGCTGCCATCAGAATACACTGCATCACTGACTACATCTCCAATCCGAATGACGATCTTGGTTTGAGGTTCCAAGTTAAGTGTATGTGCCGCAATAGTTGTTTTGATGTTGCCGTAACCATCAATCCAGGCAATTCGATCTGGTGGAACATCTGGGATTTGCTCGCTCTTGAGGCTATCTCCCAGAAGGCTAAAATCTTCATTCATAATGGCAGCCGCAGCCGGAGGAAAGACATCCCGTGAGCGAAACTGCGAACCGCCACGAGCAACGTTGACCACTCGCAATTCCTTTGTATAGTCTTTGATAAAGGAGAGGGTGTAGCCTGCATTCACACCCACTACTTTTACACCATTGGATAAAAGAGCATAAGTTAGTCCTTCACCCTCATTGTCTCGACGGGCTTCAGGATCATCCTGACGAGGCGCACAGTTATGATAAATTAGGCGATCGCTAGGGCCAGGGTTGAGTCCTAGTTGGGCAATCCAAAATCCCGTTGCCAATGTACTGAATGCTGGAACCGAAAGCAAATGGATGTGGGCATGGGGAAAAGCCATCAGTAAACGTTGTGTGACTTCTGTAAATGCCGGATCTCCTGTACCGTAGTCAGCAATGACGCAGATAAACATTTTGCTTCTCCTCCTGATGGGTAGTAATTTGCAATCAATGGTTAGGCAATGGGTGGCTTCAAATGCGCCAGTGAAGCCAATACAGTTCGGTTAAGATCCCCCCGCCTGCGGCGACCCCCTTAAAAAGGGGGTAAAAGAGGTTTATGAGCAAGCCTTTTTAACGGAGGTTGAGGGGATCTTTAAAATATTAAAACGTTAACCGAAGCGTATTGCTAGTTAATCTGTCTCATCAGCAGTCTAAATGTGATCTCAACTATATGCAAGATTTCTGGATAACATTAAGCGTAATTTTCTAGTAAAAAGATGCTCGAACCATACAACTCAGTTAATTACATCAGTCATCATGTGATTACAGGGTGAAATGAGCAGTTGTCTGCTCATTTCACCCCTATTTAGTAACGTTAAAGTCTTAGTCAACGCAATGAAAACAATCACTTCACTTTTTAGCGAAGAACGCAACCAACTCCAGACAGATATTGATAACACAACCAACATCGAGGAGATAGTTAAGTTGGTTCAGAATCGACTTGATAACCTCGAAAGAATTTACATTGAAAAACTTAATCTGGCTCAAATTCGTCTAGCTTCCTTTTTCCTAGATACGCTGCGGCAGTCCATCGCTACTCTTGCTGCGGCTAACTATTCTCAAATTGCTCCAACAGAGCAAAAGCAATTTACTAACCCAAGTACAAAGTTTTTTTCCAGCAGATTAATCCTAAAACTGCTAAAGGGGCTAATTTATATAGGCATCTTAAGTTCGTTGTTCTCTTTAACTAAAACTACCCCAGGTGCATGGATGGCTATTTTACTAACATCTATACTTCTAGGGGTAGAAGTTGTGCTTCAACTTGAGTTAAAGAGCCAGCAAAATTCTATGTCTTCAGAGCTATTGGAATTACCTAAACCTATGCTCCGGGTTGATAGCAAAGTATTTTTAGATCATCTTGGCGATGCTCTTAACACTATCGACCTAGCAGTAGCTAGAGTAGAAGAATGGAATAAACATGAAGGCGATCTAGCAATAGAAGAACTGCCAGAGCTATTAAATTTTCTGCAAAGGCTGATGGGCGCATCAAAACTTGATAAACCCCAAATGGCTTATGAACTTGCAAAACTTCTACCACAGATTTTAATGTCTCAGGGAATTAACGCTCAAATTTACCGACCAAATGACCCGCACAGCGATCGCAATTATTTTGACTTTGAGCCAAGTATCGACCCCGATACCAAAGAACACGTGACTCTAACTCCGGCTTTGTTAAAAGGCGATCGCTTGATTAGACGCGGTAGGGTAATTGAGCCAGCATATTCCTCTGCTAGAGAATAATAGACAATAAGGGTATGGAAATTTTAGAAACAATCGGTTTTGATTTGGGGCACGGTGAAACGGCTTTAGCTAAAGCGATAGTCGAAAGCATCGACCCCCCCCAGATGCTGGAGATTAATAACAAGAAGAACCAAATTACAGCCCTTGGTTGGCATCCTAAACTCGGTTATCTTGTCGGCGAACAAGCATTGATTCAAGCTGGCGTTACCCAACTGACAATTTCTTTCAAGCAAAAACCTAACAACGATCCCAAATATCGGGAAACAATTAGCACTTTTGTAGCAACCTACTACCGCCTTTTGAAAGAAAGCAAACAACTTGAAGGTGGGGAAGGTAGCTATTTTTACATTGGTTGTCCTTCAGGATGGTCAGTTAGCGATCGCACCGAATACCAAAAGCTACTTCAAGAAGCTGGCATTCCCCAACTAAATGTTGTACCCGAATCGCGGGCTGCTTTCATGCAAGCCAAGGAAGCCGGGAAACTGGAGTATGACAAACTTGTTGCATCGGTGCTAATTGTCGATATTGGTTCTTCAACCACAGATTTTACTCTGGTTAAGAGCTTAGAAGAGATCCCGATAGATTTCGGGAGTAATACTTTAGGTGCATCTCTAATTGACAAAGCTATTTTTGCCCGGACTCTCGCCAACCACGAACAAAAAGCATTACTCGAAAAAGTATTTAAGGAATATCCGCATCACCAAGCTCGTTGTGAACTTGCTTGTCGCAAAGCTAAAGAAGATTATTTTTCTAACGAACAGCTATACAGCGATCCTGAATCCTTTGCGCGTGGCTTCGAGTCGATTAACGAACAAATTTATTTTATTCCCCAAGTCAATAAATTGATGATGGAGGAAATTTTAAACCAGCCCTTACCGGAACTGGGGCATCAGAGTTGGGTGCGATCGTTTAGCGACTCTTTAACCGAGGCGAAAGAAAAGCTAGAAAAACTTGGAATTGTGCCCAAACTTTTACTGATGACTGGCGGTGCATCTCGCATGAAGTTTACGCACCATCTTTGTCAAGAAATGTTTCCCGAACCAGAAACGCTGCTTCGCCCCGATCCAGAACCAGAACGCTGCATTGCACTGGGTTTAGCACGAGTAGGAAGATGGGATCTGCGTGCTGCTGCTTTTAAAGAAGAAGTCAACGAACTATTTACCTCAAATACGCTTAAAGGTTTGATTGAAAGGCATATCCCGGAGTTAATCGAATCATTAACTAAGCCTTTAACAGACGGCTTGCTCGTCAACGCTGTTAAACCAGCTTTAAAAGATTGGCAAAAAAACAAAATACGGACTTTAGCCGATTTGGAAACATCTTTAATCAGTCGTGCAGAACAGTGGCTCAAAAGCGATCTAGCTGTGCAGATAATTAATCATCAATGCGCTTTTTGGTTTAGCAATAAAATCCAACCCGATTTAGCCGCACAAACCGATCCAATCTGTCGAAAATTTCAGATACCTAGAAGTAGCTTAAGGTTCCAGGATAGCATTGACCCAAATTTTGTTAACCCAGAGTTACGGATTGGAGATGCTATTCTGGCTGAGACAGTGGGCTTTATTGTCAATGTAGTAATTGGTGGAGGCACTGTAGCTAGTATCATCACTCTCATACTAACTGGACATTTAACCTGGCCTATTGCCTTAGTATATGGGGCTTCGGTGATGGCGGCAGGAATGGAGCTAAATCGCAAGAGTGTTCAAGAAGTAATCAAGACAAATGTGGATGTACCAAGTTGGGTTCGTTCTAGTTTTTTGAGTGACAAAAAAATCGAGGATATGTGTGGGCAAATCAAGCCGGAGTTAGAGAAAGTTCTTCAAGAACAACTGACAGCAGATCAAGAGGCTTTTGATAAACTGATTACCAAGGTTGAGCAAGGACTACAAAAAAGCCTTTCTACCAAGGTTCAATCTTGCATAATCCTAATCCAATAGCGGTAAGGTATACCAGAAAATATAGATTTTATAAAATCTGTATGTAAACTGCTCAAAAGTCAATGATTCAAGCAATAATTGTCTTTCTCATCATTGGACTGATTCTAATTGGTATTTTAGTCAATCCAATTCTAATCAAAAGGCGAAGAAACCGTCTGAAAAATCGTCCTTTTCCCCCACTCTGGAATGCCATTATTGAGAATAATCTTCCCATTTATCCTTGTCTTTCTCCCAATGAACTCAGACGACTTCAGGGACATATTCAAGTATTCTTAGCAGAAAAGCAATTTATTGGCTGTAGAGGATTACAGGTGACAGAAGAAATGAAGCTGATCATTGCTGCGATCGCCTGTTTACTCCTATTAAATGAACGTGGGCAATACTTCCCTAGACTTCGTTCAATTCTGGTGTATCCCAACGCTTATTTTGTTCAGGAAACAACTTCTATCGGAAATTATGTTGTTGAAGAAAGGCGTGTGGCAAGATTGGGTGAATCGTGGACAAATGACCAACTAGTACTGTCTTGGGAACAGGTAAAACAAGATATTAGAAACTGGAGAGATGGACGTAACGTTGTGCTTCATGAATTCGCCCATCAGTTAGATCAAGAAGATGGTAAAGCTGACGGAGTTCCTATACTGCAAAGCAACTCAGACTATGCTATTTGGGCGAAGGTGATGACAGAAGCATATCAGCAACTTTGTAATGATGTTCTACAAGACGTAAAGACGGTAATGGATAGCTATGGTGCAACGAATCCCGCAGAATTTTTTGCCGTAGCGACTGAGACATTCTTTGAGAAACCGCACCAATTGCTATCCAAACATCCGGCACTTTATCAGCAATTGCAACGTTACTATCAATTAGATCCTGTGCAATGGGTTTAAACTACAGCAGATTGCAATTTGGCGAAATTATCCATAAAAATAGGGGAATTACCAGAAATTAGCTCAACTTGTTGCTTTAACCATTCAGAAAACAAATCTGAGATAATTTTTAAGCGCAACACCTCGTCCAATTGTGGCTCAATAAGTTCCTCAACCAAAATCAGATGCGCCCCAACGGATGTCAATATTGGTTTGACAACTTGCGGTGGAGTTGCCGCAAAGACAGCAGCAGAAATTTCTGGTTTCAAATCTGCACGGTTTAATATGCCTCGATATCCTCCTTTTCTCCGTAGTTCTGTATCTTGAATATATTGATGAGCAATTTCATAAAAACTCATCTCACCTTCACCCAATGCGTAAAACAGTTCCATAGCCAAATCAAAATCATCTAAAACCACTTCATACATAACTACCTGGGCATAATCAATTTGGTGTTCTACAAAAAAAGGTTCAACTTTATCTACAAACAGATATTGAGCTAATTTTGAAGAAATTACTGTGTAATAAACTAATTCTTCAAACTCGTCTAGAGATAAACTGTGTTTTTGTAACCATGACCAAGTAACATCGGCACTAGTCAAATTGTTCATCAAACGCAAGCTATCTGCCGCTTGCTGTAGTTCTTCTGGCTCCACTTTAATACCAGCCTCTTCTGCCGTATTTGAAATAATCTTGCGAGTAAGAATACCTTCTATTACAGAAGGGATTTGGCATGAAATCTTGACTTGTTTGAAAATTTCGTCTAGAGAAACAGTTGGCATTTCTAACATAGTATAACTCCTTAATGGGAAACAAATTAAAGTTGAATTCGGAAATGTTAAAGATGAAACAGGAAAGAATAACTTGTTGAACTCTCCTTTTTTTATAGTTTTAAACCACCTTTTTGCAACTTTTTAAACGGATCTAACACAAAATCAACAATCCGGCGTTGCCGAACAATTACCTCAGCAGTTGCTGTTTGACCAGGCGTTAAAGCAATACGTTTATTTCCACTTTGAATATAAGTCTGTGGCACTGCAATTTCTAATTCAAAGTTTTCTATCTTACCTTGGGCAGTTTCCACAATTTTGGAGTCTGGTGAAATCCAGTGCAATTTGCCTTCTATCACTCCATAATCCTGGAAAGGATAAGCATCAAATTTAATTTTTACTGGCATTCCTACACGCAAGAAACCACTTTCTTGGCTAGGCATCTGTGCTCTGAATATCAGAGGTACTCCATTAGGTGCAATCTGAGTAACCATCTGCCCTGGTTGTACAACTGTCCCGGCGTTATTGATAGACAACTGAAAAATTCTGCCATCAATTGGAGCACGGAGTGTTTGCTGTTGTAATTGAAATTGCAAAGAATGAATTTGTTTTTTAGTTTGAGAAATTTCTGATTGTAAATCTACAGCTTGAGCATGGAGTTCTTTTAGTTGTTTCTGGCTGTCCAAGACTGCAAGTTCTCCTGTCCGTCTAATACGTTGATTAGTGCTTTGTTGTTTGCCAATCTCGGTATTTGCCTGTTGAATATCTGATTGAGCTTGTTCTAAAAGTCTTTGCCGCTCAAACATTGCGCCTTCTATTTCTTCTAATTTACTCTTGGGAATAGCGCCTTTTTGCAAAAGATATCGATAACGTTGTACTTCGTTTTTAGCTAGCTTAATGCGCCCGACTTCTAGGGCATATACTTGTTTACTGGAACTAAACCGCTGCCGTATTTGGTCGAGTTGAGCAAGTTGTTCAGATTCTTGAGCTTGATTTTGCAATTGCTGAGTGCGTAAAGACATTTCCAGTTGATTTTTTAATAACTGAAGCTGATTAACTCGATTTTCTTGACCCTCAAGTTTTGCCTGAGCTTGTTGCAGTTCAGTACGAGTTAATTCTGATTCCAATTCCAGTAAAATTTGCCCTGAAGCTACAGTTTGGCCTTCTTTTACCTTGATGGCTGTAACTTTTCCGGTAACGGGTGCATCTAATCTTACAGTTCTCCCTTGAGGTTCAAGTCGTCCTCTGGCGCTACCTGTTTCGTCTACTTTGGATAACATTGCCCAAGGTAAGATAATTGCAGCAAATACTACTAGCCAATACAACAAGCCGCGTGTCCAAATCCGTGGTAAGGTATCAATTAGTTCTTTTGTTAAAGAAGACCAATCTTCACTTAGAGGTGCATAGGATTTTGGCTCTCGTGAGGATGGTGTTTTTTTGGAGTCATTTAAATTCAGTTGACTACTAGGGTAGTGACCGTTCTGACTGAACTGTTCTTGGGTAGTAAATTCATTTGGCATAATTGGTCATACCATTTTGGATTTCAAATATTGGTTTTTTCTGATTTCTAGCAAAGCTAAGGGACGAAAACTGAAGAGGAATTTTAGTTCAGATTGCTATCGTAAGTTGCTGTTGATTCAGGTAAAAGTAGTGACCGCGTTTAGCCATTAATTCATCGTGAGTTCCACTTTCAACCAAAAGACCTCTATCTAACACCAAAATTTTGTCAGCATTGCGTACTGTTGAAAGGCGATGAGCAATCACCAGTGTTGTTCTATCTTGAAGAATTTTGTTGAAGTTAGTCTGGATGATACGTTCAGATTCAGCGTCAAGACTGCTGGTGGCTTCATCTAAAATCAGCAGTTGGGGATTACCTACAAGGGCGCGGGCGATCGCTAGCCGTTGTCTTTGTCCACCAGATAGGGTTCCTCCGCCCTCACCGATTTTTGTTTCATAGCCCATCGGTAATTCTTTAATAAATTCATGCGCTCCCGCTTGTTGCGCTGCTTCTATAACTTCTTCTAAAGTTGCTTCGGGATAACCTAAACTAATGTTTTCCCGAATCGTACCACCAAAGAGAAAAGTATCTTGGTCAACGACACCGATTTGAGAACGGAGCGATCGCAATGAAAGGCTGCTTGTATCATACCCGTCAATCAAAATCTTCCCTTCTGTAGGAGGATACAGCCCCAATACCAGCTTGGAAATAGTCGTTTTTCCCGAACCACTACGCCCCACAAGTGCGATCGTTTGTCCTGGCTTTACTTCAAAACTAATATTTTCTAGCGTGTTGACATCGCTTTCTGGATGGTAACGGAAAGTTACTTTATCAAAGACAATGTAACCACGAATTGGTGGTAAAGATTGCCGAGATGAGGAGTGCAAGTCTTCTTCTGGTTCAGCGTCAATCACATCATTAATGCGTTCAACAGCAATTAGCACTTCTTGCAATTCATTCCATAGCATAATCAATCGCTGAAAAGGATTAATCACATTACCCAACAACATATTAAAAGCGACAAGTTGCCCAATCGTAAGTTCGTTTTGTATCACCTGCCATGCTCCAAACCACAGTAATATTGTGCTAACTACAGCTTCAATGCCAGAGCTAAATATTTGCAGTGTGTTACCAATAACCTGCCCAGAAAAGTTCTTTTTAATTGACTTGCCAAAAAATTCCTCCCACTTCCAGCGCACAGACTGCTCAACAGCCATAGATTTGATAGTGCGGATACCAGTGAGAGATTGAATCAAATAACCAGTTTCTTCGTTATAGGCACTAAAAATCTCACGAGAAACACGCTGTAAGAAGGGTGTGGCAATGAGTGCCAGTAAGACAAATGGCGGCACAATTACTAACACAAGCAATGCCATCTTCCAACTGTACCAAAACATCAATCCTACGTAGATGAATACTGTCAACAAATCGAGAACGATAGACAGTGCTTCACCTGTGAGGAAACGTTGAATTTTGCGGTTTTCTTGTACACGGGAAATGATGTCTCCCACATAACGGGACTCAAAATAGTTCAAGGGTAAGCGGAAGGTATGGCTAATAAAACCGACAATTAAGGCTAGATCCACTCGGTTAGCTGTATGGTCTAGAAGGTATTGCCGTAGTCCAGTCATGGCGACTCGGAATAGGCTAAAGATGAGTAATCCTATCCCTACAGCTGTTAATGTCAGATCGCTGCGTTGTACAACAACTCGGTCTAACAATAACTGAGTAAATAGCGGTGTGATCAGTCCAAAAATCTGAAGCAGGATGGAAGCGATGAACACTTCCAACAACACCAACCAGTGAGGTTTAGCTAATTCAAAGAACTGCCAAAAAGGAGTGCTGGCTTCCTTTGCATCTTTAAGTAGGGCGGTAGGTTGTATTAATAAAGTATACCCAGTCCAACCCGCTTTGAAGTCTGCATGAGAGAGGCTACGTTGACCAATACCAGGGTCTGCAACGATAACGCGATCGCCTGTTACTTTGTAGACGACAATGTAGTGTCTTCCTTCCCAATGCACAATAGCAGGTAAACTCTGTAGAGCAAGTTTGTCGAGACTGGCTTTTACAGGTCGAGTTGAAAACCCAATACTTTCAGCCGCAGCAGCTAAACCTCGTAGTGATGCCCCATTGCGGTCAACATTAGCAATATCTCGTAAAATATTGACACTAAAGTGCTTGCCCCAGTAACGCCCAACCATCACTAAGCAAGCTGCACCGCAGTCAGAAGCACTTTGCTGTTCAAAGTATGGATATCGCCGGGTGATGCGTTGCCAAAAATGACCGATTTTTACAGTTGGGTTAGGGAAGTAAGCCTTACTGATTTTTTTCTTGCTTTTTGGGGATTCTGGATTTTCAGAGTGGCGACTAGGTAGGGGCGCAGTAGTGCCGTGCCCGTATGAGTGGGGAGTTCTATTTTCTTCCCCTGCTACCCTTATACTTCCCGTTCCTATTGCAGTGTCAGAGTTAATCAGTTCAGCTAGTTGTGGCTCTTTTGCGATCGCACTTTCCCAATGAGAACGACTCAGGCTGTAGATTTGGCTTGGTTGAGTCACCTGCCAACTACGTTCTTTGGGTAACTGCTCAAGAGTATAAATATTCCCAACAGTAAGCTTGCATCCTGATGTATGTAATAGTTCTCCTCGCCGTAGTAACCAAAGTTGCTGGTCTTTGAGTAGAGAAGATGGGAGTTTACCAATTTGGAGATTATGCTGTTCGAGTAATGGTAATATTTGCATCAATACTTCTACAGGAGCATTGGCAAGGTAAGGATTCTGACGACATAACAGCAGTAGATCCCAAAGTAGTGCTTGGTGGTTAAGATGCTGTCCAATGGAGGGATATTTGCGGATGAGCGATCGCAAACAATCTCCCGGAATATAGCAAACTTTGAGATTTACCGAAGCCCTGGCAGTGTAAGCTTGAAAGCCTGATGGAAACAAGGTTAGCTCACCAAATGATGCTCCCACACCCAATGAAGCGATTAAGTTATCTGTGCTATTGAGCAGTCTGACTTTACCCGCCAAGATGATATAAATGCCAACCGTAGCGTCTGCTGCTTCCCAAAACAGTTTACCTGCATTTGGTTCTAGGATTTCAATTTGTTGAAGGCAATTTGAAAGTTCTTGTTCTGAAAGAGGTTGACCCAAAGTTTGGGTGAGTTGTTGACCTAGTTGTTGCTTTTGAAACGTAGATTTATTCTGAATCATCGCTTTCCAGGTGCAGAATTAATTACTGGTTTTCATCAAACTGAATTGCCACAAAAAACTAGGTTCGACGTTCGATGGCAAATCGCCAATCTTAATGCCAGAATCCCGTTGGCTTGATGTTTCTTTCTCAGTGGTGTTGTCTTTTAGTCGAGTAGAAAGCCCCATTTCTTTAAGCAAACGGTTGATGTGGCAACTGCTAACCTTAATTCCCAGTTCTTTAGCCAAATGCTTGCTTAACCATTGCCCTGTCCAGCTTTGAAATGAATAGCCATACTCACGTGGACTATGGCTTGCCAGTTCTTGCAAACGAACAAGATATTGCTTATTCACGGTCTTGGGGCGACCCATTGGGCGATCGCTCCAATGGTGAGCTTGACCTGTTTGGGCCATAGTAATCCAGTGCCGCGCCGTCTCCTGAGAGCATCCTAAAGCTTCACAAATTTGAGTCTGAGATTGTCCTGCATCTGCCAACAACATAATTTCAATGCGACGGCGGTACTCTGGACGTAAATCTGTTTCTAGACTTTTCAATAGAAGCTTGCGCTGAAACGCTGTTAAATATAGACCTTGCTTGTCCACAGCAATTCCTCCTGGTATAACTTGCAATGCCCAGATAGAAATTAATCTGGATCATTCTTGAGAACCTCTGTTACTTCTCTGAATCAAAACTCCGGGAATTCCACAACTCGTTACAAAGCTTTACAATAATCTAGGAAACACTCACAAGTGTGGCTTTTCAGGCTTTGGTCGTGTGACAGGGTAAAAACAGCACTATATAGAACAAAAAACATAGCTTCAGTTTCAAATTGCCTAATTCGGAGTAATGACGCATTACTGCACTGTAATTTTTCAGATAAAAGTACCTTTATTTTTAAATATTAAATATTTGAATAATTAAAACATAAATCATTGAATTATGCATAAACAAGAAGTTTTTAAGTCTTGAAATTATAGATTGAATCTCCGAAGATGGAAATGTGATTAAGCAATACACAGCTAATCCAATTCAAAACAACTTCATCTAAGAGGAAAAATTCAATGGCTACTATCAACATTTCTGATTTGCGTCCTACTGGTTCCGATCTATTTTCTGATTCTGAAAGTTACATGAGTGAGTTAGGTGACAACGAACTTGTCAAGGTCAATGGAGGGTCTACTCTTATTTGCTTCCGAATTGGATATGCTGCTGCTCGTTCCTCTCAGCAATGTGCTGCTGGTATAGCTGGAGCAGCGGGTGCTGTTAAACGCTGGTGGGATAATCGTAAGTAAAAATTAACTTAATTCAATTAACAACTGAATGCTACGCGATTAGGGTATGTTATACAGGCTGACATACCCAATATCTTAAATTTTTAGAGTGTTAGAACTAATATCCATTGAACGCCTTAGCAGATTAAAGCTAATGAAGTTTAAAAAAAGAGTTATCTATGTAATAACTGACTTTTCCCGTTAAGTCTCTTTTGCAAGCTGCCAACCTTCACAAAGGTC
>NZ_JAYGHD010000399.1:0-12133 GCF_034932245.1 Nostoc sp. UHCC 0251 | reverse complement strand
TGCGTTAGGATGAAATCCGTAACGCACCGAATCCCTGGTAATAGTGCGTTACGCTATCGCTAACGCACCCTACGTATCTTTTCAAAAATCAAACCGGATTCCTATATATTCAGAAAGTACTCTTTCAACGGCATAGGCTTCAAAGGGTTTCCAATATCGATAAATACCTTTGAGTCCTTCTTTGCCTCTTATTTGCTTTGCCAGGTTTTCATCATAATTAATTTCTTTATATTAATCTAATCGTACATCGTCCATAGAACATTGTGGAATACCTAGCTTTTGGGCGAGGATATAATCATAACTTCAACTCTTCACTCATTCGTTGTTCCAAAACTTCCAACAACCCATCCACATCTTTTCCAACTTGCTCAAAACAAATCGGTGGCGCTGGTTCCGGTGCAAACTGAATTAACTTAATTTCCCCCTTACCAATCCCAATCATCACAACTTCCACTTCCGGCTTATGATTCTCAACAATTCCCAAAATTTCTTGCAGCCGATTTTCAACTCTAATATTTAAATTCTCTATCTGCTCTTTCGGGCAATAAACAAAATGCGGCGTTGGTTGCAAATCAATACCAACAGTACCCTGACTGTCACCATTTGCTAACCACAATCCCCAAAACAGCGCCGCCAATTCCTGCTGATTTGCTTTCACAAACTTATCCAACTGGCGACGCCACTTAGTATCACCTGATTCTGGTTGACTATTACCAAAAAACATAAATAATTCGTAATTCGTAATTCGTAATTCGTAATTTACAGAGAATGAGTCAGACTTATCTTAAACCTGACTGTACACGCCAGAGGCCGGAATAAATACCGTCTTTCTCCAGCAATTGTTCATGGGTTCCCGACTCTACTAATTTCCCATGTTCCATGACATAAATGCAATCGGCATTGCGGATGGTGGAAAGACGATGAGCGATCGCAATTGTAGTTCTATCTACTGTAATCCGGTCGAGCGATCGCTGGATTGCTGCTTCTGTCTCATTATCCACTGCTGAGGTAGCTTCATCTAAAATCAGAATGGGCGGATTTTTGAGAACTGCACGAGCGATCGCAATCCGTTGTCTTTGTCCACCAGATAACTTTTGTCCTCTTTCCCCCACAATTGTCTCATAACCTTGGGGCAGATCAATAATAAATTCGTGCGCCTCGGCTATCTTCGCCGCCGTGATAATTTCTTGCTCTGTATTCTCAAAGCTACCATAGGCAATATTCTCAGCTACAGTGCCATGAAATAGAAAGACATCTTGACTCACTAAACCAATGCAACGGCGTAAATCTTGTAAATTCAAACTTTGCAAATCAATGCCATCGAGAGTAATGCTTCCCGTTTGCACCTCGTACAACCGCAACAAAAGTTTGACTAAAGTGCTTTTACCAGAACCCGTTGAACCGACAATTGCAATGGTTTTACCCGCCGGAATATCCAAAGACAGATTTTTAATAACTGGAAATCTATCTTTATAGGCAAAATAAACATTTTTAAATTGCACTTCACCCCGCACTTCATCCACAGGTAACGATACATCACCTGTATGAATAGCAATAGGAGTATCTAACAAATTCATGACTCGATTAGTAGAAGCCATTGCTCGTTGATATTGGTCAAAAGTTTCGCCTAATCTAGTTAAAGGCCACAGCAAACGCTGGATTAAAAATACTAATACGCTGTAAGCGCCTACAGACATTTTTCCAGAAACTGCTGCCATCCCGCCATACAACAGTAATGCCGTGAAACCCACCAAAATTAGCATCCGAATTAACGGGACAAAAGCAGCAGAAAGGGTAATTGCCTTGGAGTTACTGCGGCGATAAGCTTCACTATCTAATTCCAGACGAGAGGCTTCATAAGTTTCAGCAGTGAAACTTTTAATAGTAGTAATTCCGCTGATATTGTTTGACAAACGCGAATTCAGGAAACCTACCTTTTCGCGCACATCAGCATAACGAGGTGCAAGTAGTCGTTGATAGGCAAAGGAACCCCAGAGGATAAATGGCATCGGTGATAAAGCCATCCACGCTACATCAGGAGCCAAAATAAAGAAAGCAGCGCCAATAATTAGAACAGTTGCGGAAACTTGGATAATATCATTTGCTCCTCCATCTAAAAACCGCTCTAATTGGTTAATATCATCACTGAGGATAGACATTAAACCGCCAGTGCTGCGTTCTTCAAAATAAGCCAATTCCAACTCTTGCAAATGTTTGTATGCATCCAAACGCAAGTCGTGCTGAATATTCTGACCCAAATTCCGCCAAAGTCGAGCGTAGGCGTACTCAAAAACAGATTCTAGTATCCAAATGATGACAGTCAGGAAGGAAATAATCAAAAATTGTTGAAAGACATCGCGTACCCCTAACTGGGCAATTATGGAATCCTGCTGTTTAACTACCACATCCACCGCGACGCCAATTAAGGCGGGTGGTGCTAAATCGAAAAATTTATTGAGGGTAGAATAAGTAGTTGCTAGCCAAATTTGTTTACGATACTGGTGTCCGTACTCAAGCAAACGCTGGAGAGGATGCGTTGAATGTTTACGCCTTCTTGATGCCCGATGAGATTTTAATACAGTAGCCACGGCTTTTTGCGGTTTCGTGCAGTTGATATTAACACAGAATAATGACTGACAATTATGAGCATTATTGTCTTTGGCAGCATAAATATAGACTTGGTAGCAACAGCACCCCGGTTGCCAGTCGCCGGAGAAACGTTGCTAGGAGAAGAATTTTTTAAAGTTTCGGGAGGTAAAGGAGCTAATCAAGCCGTAGCATTAGCAAAATTGGGAATTCCTACGCAAATGGTGGGGCGTGTAGGTGCAGACGATTTTGGTGTGGAACTTGTCAACAATTTACAAGCATCTGGTGTGCAGATCGACAATATTTTTGTAGATGAGACTGTTAGTTCTGGAGTCGCCATCATCGCTGTAAATCATGCTGGTGAAAATCAAATTATTGTAATTCCTGGCGCAAATGGGTGTGTCAATCAAGAAGATGTAGAACGATTGTCCCACTTATTACCAGAAGCGACAGCACTGCTTTTGCAATTAGAAATTCCTATGGCTGCCGTGGTTGCAGCAGCTAAAGCCGCAAGAAAAACTAAAATAACGGTAATTCTCGACCCTGCACCCGCACAAGCTGATTTGCCAGATGAACTTTACCCCTTAGTGGACATTATTACACCGAATGAAGTTGAAGCCGCGCAGTTAGTGGGTTTTCCTGTAGATGGAGAAGAACTTGCAGCCAAAGCAGCTGGAGTTTTATTACAACGGGGTGTGAAATGTGCGATCGTCAAACTGGGTGCTAAAGGTGTTTTTTGTGCCACTGCTGAGGAAAAGTTTTTTGTACCCGCGTTTCCAGTTCATGCAGTTGACACAGTAGCTGCTGGCGATGCTTTTAATGGTGGCTTAACGGCGGCACTTTTTGAAGGACTTTCTTTACATCAGGCAGTTATCTGGGGTGCAGCAGCGGGTGCTTTGGCGACGACAAAAACAGGCGCACAAACTTCGCTACCAGATAGATTTACATTTGATGCGTTTCTTAGGGAAAGGGCAGGGAGTAGGGAGTAGGGGGAGCAGGGGAGCAGGGGAGCAGGGGAGGCAGGGGAGGCAGGGGAGGCAAGGGGGACAGAGAGAATAACTATGCCCAATGCCCAATGCCCAATTCCCAATGCCCAATTCTTCAATCCCTTCTACGCACGAGCAATGGTAATCTGGGCAGCGTCAAAGTCTTGTAGCCGAGTCATGTTTCCACTGTTCTTATCTATGCTATATACAGCATTAGGTGTCTCATACCTCATAGCTCCAAAGCCAACGAGTTGACCTGTTGCAGAGCAAACTAAGCTTTGTAAGCCATTATTCCATGCTTGACCATTAAGTTTCAATTGTGCCAGTCTGATCGGGTTTTTTTGATTTGAGTCTAGCTGCATCAGAGTTGTATCACCTTTTAATCCAAGTAAGGATGTATAGAGTTTTCCATCTGGGCATTGTGCTAGATTACTCACCCGCTCATTGTTTGGGAATTTAATCTTACTAATAGAACTTACTTTTCCTGTTTGAAGGTTAATATCTACCAATGTGATCGGCGGTGTACCATTCTTCTTACCTACTAAACCGATAAGTCGCCCATCATTAGTGCCTAGCAAGCTCCCAAGCTGTTCATTCTGTTTAAGCCCTGAGACTGTCAAAGTTTTTACAGGCGTACTCAAAAATGTAATGCGAGTAGGTGTCGCCTGTTTTCTACCAACGCTAATAGGAGTAGCGGCTACGACAAGTGTGCCATCGCTTAAAGAAGTGAAACCACTCAATGTTTCGTTAGACTCTAGTAAAGGTGTAACGCGATCGCCAACTTTACTATCGGTTAAGCGGTTCAATGTCTCATTAGACTCTAATATCTCATCAGACTCTAATAAAGGTCTAACCAAATCAGCAAGTGTGCCATCGGTTAAAGAAGTGAAGCGACTCAATGCTTCGTTAGACTCTACTAAAGCTGTACCGCGCTCGGCAAGTATCTCAGAAACTAGTGGACTTAGAAGTTGAACCTTTCCTGTACTTAAGGATTGCAAAATAAAGGATTCTAAAACAAGTCCTAGCCCTACAGGCTTAATATCTGTGGGTACAATGTTTGGCGCAGCGCTATCTAATTCAGTGACATCAACCTCTGGAATAACCGTTTGATCAGTGGTGATGATAGAGCCAGAACCTATACCTACAATTTTGAAACTTGGTGTTTGCGCCAAAGATTTGTTGCTTAGATAACTAAGCCCAGATACTATTGTTCCACCAATTACCAACTGGCCAAACTGCCGACGTGATAGCTTGTAACTCATATTTCTACTCCTAGAATTAATGACTTTTATGAAGTGGCAGTGGATTAGACCTCTTGCATAAATCAAAAATGAAGAACCTCACCCCGCCTTCCAGCTTGCGGAAAGGGTTTGGGGGTAGAATTAGGGACTTTTGCAAGAGGTCTATTGAATATAAACGGGTAAGGCTATGTTATTTGCGTCCAAGTTGCTACTGAGGGTGTTCCATTGTTGTCACAAAGAAAAAGCATGTACCAGCCTGGGGGTGCTATGTTTCGATTGCTTGTTGCCGTGACATTGAGAGAAGTAGCATTCCTAGAATTAATCGGCACATCCACTAACCTTTGTTCTGTCTCGCAGGAATGAGTGGTTGCCATTGGTCTAATCAAACTAACCCATTTAATATTGCTAGCCTGGGGTGTCTGAATTGTAAATTGCCGCCCGTAGTTCAATGCTTCAGGAGCGCTCCGAATAATTGGGCGCGATCGCGACATATACGCAGGACTGTAAATTTCTAAACGCAGTTCATCGACAGTCCGTTCAGGATTACCCCCAGCTGTGATTACTCTACCATCTGGTAGGAGCAGGGCCACCGAGTGATATACACGGGGGACATTTTGTTTAGCTACCACTTTCCAGGTATTTGTGATTGGATTATAGATTTCTGCTGGCAGCATTGATTGTGTTGTGTCCTCATTCATTTTGCTACCATTGCAAACAAACACTGTGCGATCGGGTAACAAAACTGCGCTGTGATGCATCCGAGCATAGTTTAGAGGTCTTGCTGCTACGTAAGTTGGGTTACTAGCTTTTAAATCTACAATATTGACCCTGTTTGTTGCCTTATTACCACTACCTCCACCCATAATCATCACTTTTTGGTCTTGTGCAGGTGGTAAAAGCACACTGGTAGCTTGATTTCCGAAAGCTGAATCTTGCAGCCCTGGCACCACTTTTTCTGTAATGGATTCCGTAAATGACCCTGGTAGAGTTAGTATCCTTGGGTCTAGTCCAAAGTTGCTGCCCATCTGGGCACCTGAATAAAAAAGTTTTCCACTATCGAGTAGAAACAGATGTAAGTATGGCGGGTAGGAACGAGTTGTTGGAAAAGCGTTCCAACCATTTGGAAAGAAAGCAGAATAAATTTCTGGTTGATTGTTGAGCTTGCCATCTTTATCCGGGCCAGATATTGCAAAGATTCGACCACTGCCTAGTGTTAACACTGTGGGATACCAGCGGCCATTATTCATTGGTAGTATCTTGACCCATTTCTCCGCAATGGGATCAAACAGCAGAGCAGAGGGTGAACCATAAAATGGGTCATAGCGCAAAGTTCCACCCGCAACCAACAGCCTACCATCAGGGCGGAAGGAGTGACCAGCGCAAAAAAGGTCAATAGGTTGGTTATTACTATCCAATGGAGGCTTTTGACGGGTAAAGGTTCCTTTACTCACATCCCAAACCACACTGTCATAGGGAGTATTTAAGCGACTTGGATCATTACCTGAACCGCAGAAAAAGAATACTTTACCAGTACGAAACAGAGCGGCATGTATAGGTATGATTGGAGCGCTATATGACAATACTTGCCATTTGTCTGTGGCAGTAGTCTGAGCGATAAAAGTCCCTAAATCTGTTTCCTCTAAAAGGTTAGTCTTGTTATGAGGTTGAGTCACTTTATTTACAATTATTCCTACGTAATTTTTGTGTTTTTGTTCTTTGTTTCAGTAGCTTCTGCCTCAAATTATATCTATACTTTTTTAGGCTTATCTAATGTTAAGATGTGATGTTTTTTATAACAAGCTCAGGTAAATACACTTTTTTCATTAGTAATTACGCTGTCGTTTTTACCTACTACCGAGTATCTAATTAAGCTTTATACTGTATTTTCTCGTAAATAATAAACTATGCTTTTAAATATGACGTGTATACCTTTTAGAGCTTGTAATTGGACATTAATAGCTAAAAAAATGTGTTTTTGACCTTTTATTTGTGACTAGGTTTAAACACTCAGATGTCGCACATTTAATTTGCACAACTAATGTGGACAAAATGCCCACCCCACAGGATATTTGTTTCTTTGATGATGCAAATTCAAATATTTTTATTTTATTCTTTATTAAAAGGAAAATAATTGATTTAAATTTTGATTATAGGTATAATACAATACAAAATACATAACTAATAGAATTAAGAGGATCATGACATCCCCCATTAAGCCTTTTGCTAAATAGATTGGCAATTTGTTACAGCAGATAAAAGAATTAAACTGGAGAAAGTAAGTAGGTTTTTTAGGAAGCAATGCTTAGACCCAGTTTTAGATGTGACGATCGCAAATTTGAGACGATTAGCTCAAAGCTGAGAAGTTTTTCGCCATGAGCAACTCAACTCCAATGAATGATGAGAAAAATCTTCCCAAGAAAAAGGGCAGGACACTCCCTCCCAAGCTGATCATCTGGCTGGGAAAGTTTGTCTGGACGACTATGTGGCAGCTCATGATGTCAAAGCTTGCTCCTAGCAATCAGTCGGGAGCTTATATTCGTCCTAATAGCCAGTTTCGCAAGTTCATTGGTACAGACGAAGGGAATCCTTACCCACCAGCAGCGGGGCGCTACAAACTCTATGTTGGGCTGGGCTGTCCTTGGGCACACCGAACCCTAGTTGTGCGATCGCTCAAAAAACTCGAAGCGGTAATATCAGTATGTATTGTCTCTCCTTCTCCTATTGAAGGCGGTTGGATATTCAATGAGGAAGAAGAAGGTTGTCGCACACTGGCTGAATTTTATCAGCTGGCAGAACCTGGTTATAGTGGACGCTCTACAGTTCCAATCCTATGGGATAGCCAAACAAAAACCATTGTCAATAATGAGAGTTCAGAGATTATCGTCATGCTGAACTCAGAGTTTAACGAGTTCGCCAACAATCCCACACTGGATCTTAACCCAGAAGCACTCAAGGAAAAGATTGACTGGTGGAATGAAAAGATTTATCACGCAGTAAATAACGGTGTGTATCGCTGCGGCTTTGCCCAGAGCCAAGAAGCATACAATCAAGCCTGTAATGAACTGTTTGCAACTCTCGATGAGATTGACATTGCATTGCAGACTAGTCGATATCTGTGTGGAGACAATCTCACACTTGCAGATGTCCGCTTATTCACGACGTTATTTCGGTTTGATAGTGCCTACTATGGGTTGTTTAAGTGCAATAGGCGGCGAATTCAAGACTATCAGAACCTGGGAGCTTACTTACGCGATCTATATCAGCTTCCCGGTGTAGCTGACACCTGCGATGTAGAGAGTGTGAAGCGCGACTACTACGGAAACCTATTCCCACTCAATCCGGGCGGGATAATTCCCGATGGGCCTGATATGTCTTATCTTTATCAACCACATGGGCGCGATCGCATCGGCACTGTGAATGCTTCATAAGATACATTGAAAAAGAGGAAAGGGGACAGATTGATGGGGTCATTTCCCCCTGCCCCCTGCCCCTTCTCTAGAGTTGGTGTAATGGTGAACCAGATTAATCGAGTTGCAATTGTCGGTGGAACTCATGGCAATGAGTTTACAGGAGCATACTTAATTCAAAAATTTGCCCAGTTTCCCGACTTGATTACTAGACCAAGTTTTGATACAGTCACTCTGTTAGCGAATCCTAATGCTTTTGCGGCGGGGAGGCGATATGTAGAGAAAGATTTAAATCGCTGTTTTCTCAAGCAAGATTTACAAGATCCGACTCTGAGCAGTTACGAAGAATTGCAAGCTAAATCAATTCAGGATACCCTAGCATCAAATAGGGATAAACAAGCAGACTTTATCTTAGACTTGCACAGCAGTACAGCTAACATGGGTTTGACAATTATTTTGGTAAACAGTCATCCCTTAAATTTGAAATTGGCTGCTTACCTGAGCCAGATTAATCCTTTAGTTAAGGTTTATCGCTGCTCTTTTAAATCACTTGCAGAAAACCCATTTGTAAATTCCCTGTGCGAATTAGGCTTTGCGATCGAGGTTGGCCCGATTGCCCAAGGACTCTTAAAAGCCACGCTGTTCCAACAAACAGAGGAACTTATTTATGCGGTTCTCGACTATCTAGAACAGTTTAACCAAGGTAGAATTTCATCAACTAACGAAACGTTGATTCTCTATAATCATTTATCAGTTGTGAACTATCCAAAACAACAGAATGGTAAAATCTTGGGGATGATTCATCCAGAACTTCAAGATAAGGATTATCAAGCTTTAAATCCAGGAGATCCAATTTTTCTAACTTTTGATGGTAGGACAATTGTTTATGAAGGAGTATCTACAGTCTGGCCGATTTTTATTAATGAGGCAGCTTACTACGAAAAGGGAATTGCCATGTGTTTTACCCAAAGGCAGCAAATAAATATATAGGATATGGAAAAGATTTTTTGTATAATCGCTTTTTATTGGAAATGATGATATAAATTGAGCATCTAAATCACTATATTTACGCTTCAAATTGTCCAAATAAGTAAGTTGGCACAATAAATTCAAACTATATGAAGAAAAATGAATTAAGCTAAAACCCTTATGCCTATTGCCTATTGCCTAATCCCAACGACAATTATTTACGCCAACTTACTTACTTGAATTAAGAATGAAAATCAAGCGGCAAGAAAACAAACCAATAGCCAGTCTTTCTTTAGACTTGGATAATATTTGGTCTTATCTAAAAAATCAAGGCGCTCCAGGTTGGGAGACTTTCCCCTCTTACCTGGATATTGCAGTACCTCGTTTCTTAGATATTCTCCAGCAATGGGATTTGACAATCACAGTATTCATTGTGGGCCAGGATGCAGCGCTGGAAAAGAACACCAAGGCATTACAAGCGATCGCTAGTGCCGGTCACGAAATTGGCAATCACTCATTTTATCATGATCCTTGGCTACATCTGTATTCAGAGGATGAGATTGAAGAAGAGGTGGCCTTAGCCGAACAACATATCAAACGCGTCACTCATCAACATCCTATCGGCTTCCGGGGGCCTGGATACAGTTTTTCTCCTGCGGTATTGAAAGTCTTAGCAAGACGGGGATACGAATATGATGCTTCGACTTTTCCCACATTTTTGGGGCCCATTGCACGAGCCTATTATTTAATGACTTGTAAACTGAGCAAGGAAGAACGCAAGAAACGGGAAGCCCTGTTCGGCGGTTTCAAAGAAGGTTTGCAGCCTCTCAAACCTTACCAGTGGAAGATGGGTAAGGATAGACTCACAGAAATTCCTGTTACCACCATGCCAATTTTCAAGGTGCCAATTCACTTCAGTTACATCATGTATCTGAGTACATTTTCTTCGGAAGTGGCGTTACTCTACCTGAGAATTGCCCTATGGCTATGTAAACTTACGCGTGTCCAGCCTTCTTTGCTACTCCATCCTACAGACTTTGTAAGTCAAGAGGATGTGCCAGAGCTATCATTCTTCCCTGGAATGAGTGTCCCCACGTACAAGAAGCTAGCAATAGTGAACAAAAGTTTGGAACTTATATCCAGTCAGTTTAATGTTTTGACTGTGGGACAACACGCCAAATCCGTAGCCGGTGTCCATCAGCTGCCTGTATTAGTGCCTCAAAAGAGGTAAAAATATGAGCTATGCGATTGGTAAGTCCAAGTTGTATCCTTAATTACAGGCAAAATTAACTTTGTTTTGGCTTTGAGAAGGAGGAAATAGTGTTGTAAAAAAATAATTTTATGTTTAAAATAATTCACTATTCCAATGTCTTTATTAAAAACTTCTGGTGATATCCCTTCCCCAGAGGTTATTTTTTTATATGCGATGTTAAATTAGTTTTTTTGATAGTATCTAAGTTTTCAATATCAGCCAGTTATCTAAAAACCAGCTGACATTTGCTAGCAAGTATGTGTAAAGTAATTGAGAGCCAATCACTATGTTTAATTTTTGACACATCTATCTATGGTTAGAAAAACTCAACGTCTTTTGCTGCTAGTTGTTTGCTGTAGTATAACTGGTGTGATTTTAGGGGGTACTGCTGCTTGGGCAGAAAGTAATCTCTGCTTGGAAGACACTAAGGTTACAAGTGAGTGTTTAACCCAAGATCCGATGCAAAAAACTATCCAAGGAATGAGTACGGGATTGTTAGCTGGGGCTGGGGCCGCTTGCGGTGCAGCATGGCAGTTACGGCATGAAGATTGAGTGTGAACTACCACTAACCCGGAGTTCCGGGTTAGATCAGGTTTCTGTACTAAAATCCTGATTTATGTAGCTTTGGAAGAATACCGATTTATTAATGCACGAGCAAATTTCTGATGTTGTTCAGCTAGATGTTGAGGATAGATGAACTGAGCATTGCCCATGAAGCGGTACACCGAACGACAAAATTCCTCCAAGGACTTACAAGGGGGTGTTGACACCCGCTAATCAAACATGTATCTTCAAAGTATATACGTCAGAGAAATTTTTAAAAGTGTTTCACTCCGAAAATCTGAGTTCGGGCGTGTAGATCACTAACAAAATATTTGGAGATAGCTATGACCGCAGTTGTTGCTAAATGGGGAAATAGTTTAGCTATTCGGATTCCAAGAGCGATAGCTGAACAAGCACATGTAACTGAAGGCACAGGTATAGATTTTACTGTGGAAGGTAACAGTATTATAGTTACACCACGAAAAAGAAAAAAGTATACGCTTGATGAATTGCTTGAAGGTATGACTCCTGATAAATTTCATCCAGAATTTGAAACTGGCAATGCTGTGGGGAATGAGCATTGGTAGTTAATCAATACTTTCCCAAAAGAGGAGATATTATCAAATTAGAATTTGGATCAGAACAGCAGTTTACGGTTGATTCAATTCAGCGTGCATTTGCACTTTACAATTCAGGAATGTCATTTGATGACATTGCTATGACATTGAACAATGAACTACAACAGCAAGGGCGGGAGCAAAGGGGCTACCGCCCTGCTCTTGTTATATCTCCAATTCAATACAATCGATTAGCTTCTTTAGTTTTAACGTGTCCCATAACCAGCAACGCAAAAGGGCTTAAGTTTGAAGTTCCACTTGTTGAGGGAATGCAAACAAAAGGAGTTGTGTTAGCTGACCAAATTAAAACATTTGATTGGAAAAGCAGAAAGGTAAAATTTGTTGAAAGTGTTTCAGAAGATTTAATAGAAGAAGTACAGGCAAAACTCGAAACATTAATTTTATAAAACCTTTTATAGATTAGATTTACAGCCAATGATTTCCATGCTTTCTGACAAGGCAATTGTTTAACTGTGCTACCCGTATTTCTCACAAGCTTCAGGCGTTTGATGGAGCAGAGGGGCAGAGGGGC
>NZ_JAYGHD010000398.1:0-12254 GCF_034932245.1 Nostoc sp. UHCC 0251 | reverse complement strand
TTTATCTATCCATAAATGAATTTAGGGGCTTGTACCATCAAGGAATAATTGGTCAAAGCCTCTATACATCTACAGCCAGAGGCATTGTTAAAAAATTGCAACAAAGATGAAAATGTAAGAATGCAACTATGTACATCGAATAATTTATCAAGCAAAACTTAGATATGCGTACTATCGAGAAAAAGTCAACTACAAAAGCTTGGGCAGGTGCAATCGCAGAATCGGCAAAAGAATTTCCCCTTACCCAACTACCAATTATCTCTGGCAAAATCCCAGATGGCTTGCGTGGCACACTTTACCGCAATGGCCCAGCCCGACTAGAACGCGGTGGCATTCACATGGGACACTGGTTTGATGGAGATGGGGCAATTCTGGCTGTAAATTTTACCGATGCAGGTGCAACCGGGGTTTATCGCTACGTGCAAACCTCTGGCTATCAAGAAGAAGCCGCAGCAGGTAAATTACTCTACGGCAATTATGGCATGACTGCACCGGGGCCAATTTGGAATCAATGGCAAAAGCCCATCAAGAATGCTGCTAACACTTCGGTGCTAGCACTTCCAGATAAACTTTTGGCACTCTGGGAAGGTGGTAAACCCCACGCCCTCGATTTACAAACTTTAGAAACTTCGGGCGAAGATGATTTAGGGGGGTTAACTAAAGGATTAAGCTATTCCGCACATTATAAGCGTGACAAGCAAACAGGAGAGATTTTTAACTTTGGCATCAGCCCTGGACAAAATGCGACGCTTAATATTTACAAAAGCGATTCGACTGGCCGGATTATCCAACAAGCCGCATACCAGCTAGATGGTGTACCATTGGTGCATGATTTTGTTTTAGCAGGACAGTATCTTGTATTTTTCATTCCGCCAGTGCAGTTGAATATCTTACCCGTGCTAATAGGGATAAACAACTATAGTGATTCGCTAGAGTGGCAACCTAGATTAGGAACTCAGATTTTAGTTATTGATCGAGAAACCCTATCTGTGGTGAGTCGTGGAGAAACTGAACCTTGGTTCCAATGGCATTTTGGTAACGGTTATGTAGATGCTAGCGGTTCAGTAATTGTGGATATCGCCCGTTATGAAGATTTTCAAACTAACCAATATCTCAAGGAAGTAGCTACAGGTGAGACTCACACCCCAGCTAAAAGTACACTAGGGCGAGTTCATCTGCATCCCCAAACTGGCAAAGTTACGTCAATTCAGCAACTATTAAACCAACATTGTGAATTTCCCAATGTACCACAGCAAAACGTGGGGCAAGCTTCCCGATACACATATATGTCAACATTCCGTTCAGGAACAGATATTAGCCAAGAAGTATTAAATGCGATCGCCCGCTTCGACAACAAAACCGAAACCCTCACCGAAGCAGAATTAGGAGAAAATCGTTATCCTTCAGAACCCATCTATGCCCAAGACACCCAAAACCCTGAACAAGGTTGGGTGTTAACAGTTGTCTACGATGGTAATTCTCATAGTAGCGAAGTTTGGGTATTTGATAGCGATCGCCTGGATGCAGAACCCGTTTGCAAACTAGGATTACCCAGTGTCATCCCCCACAGCTTCCACGGCACTTGGAACCCAGCCTAATAACTCCTCTGCGTTACAAAAACAAAGTAAAAACGAACAGCATTGATCAGACATAATTAATGGCATCTGGTCAATGCAAAATCAAAAATACCAAAAAATCTTGCCCTATGCAATTACAAGAAAAACGCGACTATTCTCCCACAGAATACTTAGAGCTAGAAGTCATTTCCGAGTATCGTCATGAATATATAGATGGTCAAATTATACTTATGACAGGTGGAACACCAAATCACAACCAAATAGCTGGTAATTTTTATGCAGCCCTCAATATTGCTTTCAAGCGACAACCTTATCGAGTATTCGTTGCTGATCAACGTCTATGGATTCCTCAAAAGCGAATTCATACATATCCTGATGTCATGGTTGTTGCAGGTTCATTAGAATTTTCTGAGGGACGTACAGATACAATTACTAATCCTTTAGTGATTTGCGAAGTGCTATCCAAATCTACCAAAAGCTATGACAGAGATGAAAAATTTGCGGCTTATCGCACCATCCCCAGTGATTTTTGGGTTATCAATTAATTCTTTTAAACGGCCCAGTTGCCGATCTGTAATTGCAACTCCAGCGTATTTTTGAGCGTAATTTAATTCTTCAACAAAATTACTATCATTATAAGCTTGAATAAAGACGCGATCCACACCCCATTTTTCCCAGTCAGCCGCAAAATATCTTTTAGCCCAATAGGGGTTATGATGACAAATATCAAAACTTACCGAAGAATGAGCTTTTTTCATAGAGCTTACCATTTGTTGCACAAAACTAGTTAAATTTGCAGTGCGGTCAACTTTCCCAGGTAATTCAGCATAATAGCCTAGATAATCATCCCATTGAACTGCATCAATGTTAGGGTATTTTGTGACAAATTCTACTAAGATATTTTTAAAAAAATTAGTAACTTCAGGAATCTCTACATCAAGAACATAATGATCGATTTCAGAGTAGGTTTTATCTACTCCTGGGACAATCCATTTCCGGGCGATCGCTAAATCAAAAATGGGACTATTTTTATCTATTTTAATCCCCTTTTCAAAGTAAGCGTGAACTTGCATTCCTTGTTTATGCGCTTCATCAATCAACCAATTTAACCATTGATCTTGAAACTGGTTTGGACAACTTCTATACCCTAGAGTTTGCTGCATAACGTCGCTATTGTACATCGTACAACCATTCCCCCAAACACCATGAATAATAGTATTAATTCCTTGAGAGTGATAGTAACGAACTCTTTCACGAATTGTTTGCTCATTGGCATTATTGGTAACTTGGTAGCGACTTAAATAAATTCCTCTAATTACTTTCTTCTTCCAAGGAGTTGGAGGTAATGGTGTTTTTTGTTTTGGGATTATTTTCTCTGAAGCTTGGTTATTGTTGGAAGCGGGATTTGGAGAGCTTGAGAAAGAGAGAGTAGGGGTTGAAGAAGCAGTTGGAGCCGGATTCAAAATCGGAATATTTATTTGTTGGTTCTTAGGTACAAGCTTGCTGATATCTAAATTTCCTTTCTGGCTAAACCACCAATAACCACCTCCTAAAATAATTAGGATTACAGAGAAGGGAATATTTGCACATCCACATCCAATTGGCTCTTTATTTTGGCGCGACATAATATGATGATTGCCTAGTAATTTATCAAGAAAGGTGGCGTTGCTGATTCCATGTATGAAAATGATTTTGCATAATACCAAAATCCTTGTAGAGACGTAGCAGTGCTACGTCTCCAATACTTTTCGGTTAAGGGGGAAAGGGGAAAGGGAAAAGGTTTGAATTTACCTTTACCCCTTACCCTTTAACCTTTCCCCCAGAACAAAAAAGAGATTGTTGGGTTTATCCGAAAAGTATTGGCTACGTCTCTACATCCAGATTCATACTTTAATTCAGCAACGGCAGAAGGCAAGAGGAATATTGCTTTCTGCTCTCTGCCGTTATAACAAAATTATTCAAACCTATCGCTTCTACAGCACACGCATCACATGAAACTTCGCGTCAGCGTCGCGCAGCGAAGCATAATACCCAATACCCCGATGAATGCTGGGTTTCGCGTTCCTCAAACGCCACTTGCTTTAAGTTGGGAAACCGCAAGGGCGCAGTGGCTCTTTAACCTACGTTTGATACATTATTTGAGCCTTGACACGCCACTATTTTCAGCTAACAAGACTATTAATCAGCACGATAATAGCTGCTGTTAGGGACTTCCAAATAAAAAAATATACAACTATTTATTGTGGGGTGGGCGACACGATAGCCCATAGTCAAAGGCGGGCAAGATGCCCACCTCACAAGATTGGATAATTTATTTCTTGGAAGTCCCTTAGCAGTAACATCCTTCAAAAGGAATGCTCGTAGTTAAATATAATAATTGTGAGTTTGGAAACAAATTTTTCCCAAAAAAATATAAGGATAGAAGCTGGGCTAACCTCCTTTTATGGTTCCAGTGAGAATAAGATCAGATAAAAGCTGCTTAAAATAGTTCGCGCATCGTTTTAAAAGCTTAAGTTTATTTATTTTCACCAATAGCTAGTTCTTTTTTGCTATGTTTCAACTGTTTCCAAAGCGCCTTAATTTGCTGGTAAGCTTCTTCTGGAGACAGCTTTCCGCCTGTTTCTAGACAACTGATGTAACTAATTTTTTGGGCAAATTCTTGGAGGTTGGCATTAAATACTAAAGTCTCTGGCTGGAATTTACCATAATATCGGCTACGAGGGTAAAGAAAGCTATTTTTATCTTGTGAGTTAGGCTGTGTCATTAGTTTGCTACCTACAATTTTTATTAAGATTTTTAGACTTGATTTATTCTACGTGTAATTACACAATAGAAGAGTCAAATTCCAGAAGAAGTTCATATTGTAGTTAAAAAGATATTTATATGGCTACCGTAAGAAGGCAGAAATAACTATCCAGTTGAAAAAAAGTTATAAATTTTAGTGTATAGGTCAATACAATTGAGTTAAATATTTCTTCCTTTTCTTTGCGTCCTTCTCTGTGTTCGCGCAGCGTGTCGCAGACAGACGCTGCGCGAACGTAGAAAAGACGTACCGTAGGTAATCGCTTGCTTCAAGACTGCTTTTTCTTCCACTTCAGAAAAGATCCCCCCGCCTGCGGCGACCCCCTTTTTAAGGAGGTAAAGATCAGAAAGAGCAAGCTTTAAAAAGGGGGGATCTTCCAGAGACAAACATGTTAATCAAACCGTATCGCTATATGTAAAGCTCAAAACACGATAATTGCCCACATACTAACTCCCAGCCCGATCGCTGCTAGGTGTTGCCAAAATAGCGATAGCTTCGCTAACCCCTTCGGTGTACGCACTGGTTGCTTGGCAATTTTTTGCGTTAATAATATAGTCAGCAACACTGAGAAAATTATTGTTGTACCTTGCAAAAAGGCAATCACAGCCGGGTGAGCAACCAATATTGGCAATTGTTCACCACCCAGACCAAGAGTAGCAAAGGTCACGGGTAAAATCCGCCCGCCTTCGCCTAAGCCCAAACGCAGATAGTGAGCCAAGTTTCCTCCTAACACCAATGGTAGGTAGCCATAGGCAAGTTCTACAAACGATCGAGACTTCCGGTTAAAGTTGAACAGTTGCAGCAAGCCATAAGCCCCAAAGGTAAAAATCGCTGGGATAATTAACACTAGCAGCGATAATCCCAAGTGCTGCCAAAATTGATTTAAATCCAGTTGTAACCCCAACCAAGATTGCAACTCTGGCAAGCGATGCAGATATATCCCACCCAACAGCAAAAACAATAAGGCTACTTCATAGGTACGGGGTACATGAGTTGTCCACAGTTCAATACCAGGGGGACGCAAGTTGAACTCAACGGAACGATGGGGACAGGCTTTCAGGCAAGTCATGCACAGTACGCAATCTCTGTTATCTTCTAACTGCGCTGGGTGGGAGTATAAAGGACATCCATTCGTTTCCATCCCTTCGCCCTTTTGTGGCCCACCTTTATAGCACTGATATGTGGTGCAACTGGCAGAACAAATACCTTGCTGCGCCCGGAGTTCCGTCATTGAGAGTTTGGCAAATAAACCATTCATCCCGCCGATGGGACAGAGGTAACGACACCAAAACCGCCGCTCAAAAAGAGCAGAGAAAATCATCGCCCCGGCGGTTATTAACAGTAGCAAACAGGCGCTGAGGTAAGCGGTATTTTCTAAATGCCAGAGTTCTTCCCATAAGAAAATTAGGGTGAATAAACCAAACATGAACCATCCGCCCCATTTTTCAGCTTGTTGTCTCGGCCAGCGTTTGAGTTGTCGAGGCCATAGCCACAGAGATAACTTTTGGGTAATTTCCCCGTAAATCATAAAGGGACAAACAGAACACCAGATACGTCCCAAAAAGGGAAAGAGAAATAAGAAGAACGGCCACCACCAAGCCCAAAATAGATTTAATACGAAATTGCGATCGCGGGTTTGTGGCCCAATAAATAACACTGCAACTATAATCGCAAAAGCCGTTGCAGTAAAACCATAGTTAATGCGATCGGGCCACCAGGGACTACGTAAAAACCGCCGCAAACCAGGATAGGCATTTAATAGATTCACCCGAAATCGTTTTTTCTTAGTTTCGGCTGGCCAGAAAATTTCTTCTGTTAATTCATTAGCACCCTCCGCTTGCACGATCGCTCTTTCTACCAGATTTTTTAATTCCTTGAGATTGCCAGGAAAATCATAAGACTGGAGGCGACGTAAAGCTTCTGGGGTGATGCGCGGTTTAGAAATGCCTCTAGCCCGAATATAGAGACTAGTATAATATTCAACCTGTGCCTGAATATCAGCTTTCCGCACCCGTAGCGGTGGTACTTTAATAATGTGACCAATACAGCGTTCAATTGTCGACTGAGTTTTTTCGGAAACAATCAGAATTCTGGCTTTACTGGGACGAGGTTCCGGTGCTGCTTCTCCTGAACGAGCCACGGGGGTATATGTGCCAGTTTTGAGCAACTGCGTTACAGAAGGTAACAATTCTTGTGGCAATTCTTGGATGTTGTTGAGAACTAAAGTACCTTCTCCCAACCATTCCAACAATCCTGGTTTACCGCCAGCGCGACCGAATAAATCTGCACCGCTAGTTTGCAGAATACCGCAATTTACTTTAATAATTGGTTCTCGTCGTTTTGGAGAACCAAAGTGGATGAGAGCTGCTATATTGTCTTTTTCTAACCCTGGTTCTCCGAAAATATCCACTGATTTGCGGTCAGCAGCAGCTTCTCGAATTTGCTCACGCAGTTTTACTGCATAGCGACTTGTACCGACAATTCCCCGTTGGGCTTTGGTAACTAAATATGGTCGCAAAGCTACGGAACGTTCTTGTTCATAGCTAAGTGCAGATGTTGCCTGAGCTAATTCTTGAGCCAATTGACGCGAAAAAGCCTGAGCAATTTCGGGGTATTGGTTAACTAAAGCGCGAAATTTATCACCAGGCACAACCCACAAATGACAATCTGTCACCGTAGTAATTGTGAATGGAGTTAATTCATCCAACAGCAATTCTTTGAGTTCAATCACTGCACCGGGGAGGAATCCACAAGCTAAGGCTGGGTTAGTTTGATTGGTGCTTTTGCTTTCGAGTTGACCTTCTACAAGAATATAAAGGGCTTCTGAAGGAGTGCCTTCGCTAACTAAGTCAGTTTCGGCTGGTATAACTTGTTCTTCAATTACTTGTGCGATCGCATTTAACACCTCAGATGAGAGAATTCCTAAACTCGTCCGTTCTTTTAGCCATGTAACCGTTTGTGGAGATGTCATATTAATTTCTCCGTGTAGGCTGCTGTATAAGAAGATTATCCCTTGAAAAAGAGGCAAGGGAGCAGGCTTGCCGTGAGCGTAGCCGAACGGGAGTGCGCCAGTTACGATCGCTAAACATCTGGTTCCCGAAAGGATTAGGACCAATGAGCCGTCCTTGACCGTTCGCCCCCGCCCCCTCGCGCTGGTACTTGCCTAGAAGGCGCTGGCTGTCGGGCGAACAATGACTTCATTGACATCGACATCATCCGGTTGGGACAACATTTGCACCGTTTTGAGCAAGTAACTTCGCGGTGGCTTCATAGCCCAAAGGCAACAATATGTCTGTCCTGTATGCGGGGAATCTCTATTAAATGATGAGGAGTTACATCTTCATCATAAAAAGCCAAAATCTCAGGGTGCTGGTGACAATTACGGCGACCTACAACTCGTACATCTGTACTGCCATCAGCAAATACATTCTGGAACAATTTGTAGTTTATGACTTGCTTGAGCCGGATGCGTCGCAAGGCTGCAAGTCCGGTTCTGAGGGGGCGGGATTATAGCGATATAGTCCTGCTACCCGACCACGGTGACGCCATGAAGTATGCTGCTTTTTTATCTTTCAACACTGAAAAGTGCATAAGTTTATTTTACCTAAAACTACTAAGAATCAGAAGGAAAGCGAAATGGTTGAACCTTCTAAAGAACCATACTCAACATTTGCTTATTTTATTTACATTTAATAAGAATTAGGAGAAAAAGCAACTCAAGACTAACAAACGTCAAAAGGCTAATAAACAGGCAAATACAACCTATGCAAAATAATTTACCATCTAATAAGCACCCTCAGCAATCAGGAAACTTATGGCAAAATTTGCCTAAAATACTTAAAGAATGTGCTGCTATAATAAGAGCCATAAAATGGAATGGGAACATAGTCTCTATTACAGGGACATTAGTAGTTAGCATACCCTTGACTATATTGATAACAGAGAGAAAAGAACCCATTCCTCCACCAATTGATTATGTCATTAAACCAAAATTTGAAATGGCTGGTGCTTTTTCTGAAGGGCTAGCACGCGTAAGAATTAATGGCAAGACAGGCTATATCAACCCAAATGGTGACATTGTTATTCAGCCGAAATTTGATGGTGCTCAGAGCTTTTCTGAAGGTCTGGCACTAGCATGGAATTATGGTAAGAACAGGGGCTATATTGATAAGGATGGAATTTTCTTGATTCAGCCAGAATATGGGAGAAATGCTGCTAACCAGTTTTCTCAAGGACTGGCACGTGTATGTCATGTCAGCACTTGTGGTTATATAGACAAGACTGGTAAATTTGTCATAGAACGGAATTTTACTGGTGCTGGTAACTTTTCTGAAAACCTGGCACCAATAAAAATTGGCAGCAAGTGGGGTTACATCAACCCAAAAGGTGACACTGTTATTCAGCCCAAGTTTGATAATGTTAGCAGTTTTTCTGAAGGTTTGGCACCAATAAAAATTGACGGCAAGTGGGGTTATATAAACACAAAAGGTGACACTGTTATTCAGCCCAAGTTTGATGATGCTAAATTTGACCCCTATTCAAGATATAAATGTGACGTTGCAGAGCCGCCCCAAACCCTAAATTCCGGAAATCCAAAAGGAATCATCTGTCAAAATTTAGAAGACCGATATGACTTTTCAGAAGGATTGGCATCGGTAATGATTAAAGACAAGTGGGGTTATATCAACAAGGATGGTAAGGTTGTAATCTCTCCACAATTTACACGAGTTAGCAAGTTCTCTGAAAGGCTTGCGGCGGCGTGTAATGAAGACAAATGTGGCTATATTCCTAATCCCTTAAAACAATAGATAAACCCTCAAAGCACAAGTGGTTTGACTGTAATTTTAATTACAATCCATACATCAATTCACCAGCAAAAATCTAAGGCTGGGTTTCTTTTAAACCAATGTAAACAATGTGGGGGGTGTAAAAAATTTTAGAGCAAGTGCCAACCTATATTTATCACTCTTGACTAGCTAAAGCCTTTCCAGATGGTGCAGAGTATTGGCAGTACTCTGCACCAATCAACTGAGGGGAAACAGCCGCTCACGGGTGCTGTAGAAAAGCGAGGGGCTAAGATGCCTGCTGGATAACGCTTTTAGCCTTAGCGTACAATTTTCCCGTTTTGGCACAGTGATGCCTATCAGGTGGGTTATGAGAGCACCTCACAGTTTAGTCGCGAATATTCTCGGATGTTTGGTGCGCCTCCTATGAAGGACATTGAACGGTTACGAACAGCTTGAGCAAAGACTGTGTAGCGATCGCACGGGATTGACGCTGGCATTTGTCACCGGAATCAGGATAAGATGCGCCAAGGTAAGCCCTAATATCTGATAATTGATCGGAGAAAAATTATGGCAATTTATCTAGACTCGGCGATCGCATCGGAAGCTGAAATTGTTAAGCTTTGGGGATGGGTGAAAGGCATTACCACAAATCCTACGCTGTTGTCTCAAAGCGATACGCCACCAGAAACCACGCTCAAAAAATTGGTTGCCTTGACTTCTGGCCCCTTATACTATCAACTCGTGGCATCTGATAAAGCTGGGATGCTAGCTGAAGGTAGAAAAGCTTTCGAGATTATTGGTTCGCAAACAATTTTAAAGATTCCCGCAACACCGTTAGGTTTTGAAGTGGTGGCGAGTTTATCACCAGAAATTACCTGTTCAGTGACAGCAATTTATAGTGCAGCACAGGCAGCAGTCGCACGGGAAGCCGGAGCTAAAATTGCCATAGCTTATGTAAATCGAGCTACGCGGTTGTTAGGTGATGGTATTGCTTTGGTACGGGATATGGCTAGTGTACTCAAAGGCAGTGATACGGAAATTTTAGCAGCTAGTATCAAATCTCCAGAAGAAGCAGCCGCTTCATTGCAAGCCGGGGCGGATCATTTAACTTTACCATTGGCAATGTTGCAAGCGATCGCAACTCACGAATTCTCCCAGAAAACTGTTGAAGAATTCGCTAAAGGAGGCATTGGCTTAAGATAATTCGTAATTCCTAATTCGTAATTTAAATATGAGTTTGTCAGATGTCCCAAATCTTTGGGTTCCCTTAGCACTTTTAGGTTTAATTATTGTCGCTGCTGTATTTTTTAGCCGTAGCAGTTGATATTTAACTATTACAGTGGAGATGGAGGTTCAGTTCTATGTTTGCTGTTGTCACACCCGATACAATCCATTTGCCTCCAGGCGCAGTAGTACGCCTACCCGGAAGTTGGCAAGACTATCAAGCACTGAATAAACAATTAGGCGATCGCTCCTCTCCTCGCATTAAGTATCGAGATGGAGAAATTCTTTTGATGGCACCGCTACCAGAACATGGGCGAAAAGTAAGTGTAATTGCAGATGTAGCCAAAGTTTTACTCGATCATCTGGGACGAGAATACGAAGCATTTACCCCAATCACAATGGAACTGCCACAGGAAAGTGGTATAGAACCAGACTACTGTTTTTATATTGAAAACTGGGAAGCCATCGCAGGTAAAGATCGCATCAATTGGGGTGTTGATCCATCCCCCGATTTAGTGGTGGAAATAGACATCACCAGCTACACCAATGTAAATGACTACCTGCCTTATCGAGTACCAGAAGTTTGGTTGTTTAGGAAGAACCAGCTTGTGATTTACAGATTGCAAGGCGATGTCTACACTGTTGAAACCAGTAGCCGCTATTTTCCTAACATCAATGTGTCAAAGATAGTAACAGAGTCTTTAAAAATTGCTTACGAGCGTAATACTAGCGCTGCTATTCGGGAATTGCGACGGAAATTGACGAGTGAAAATTAAATATTTTGCGATCGCTTCAATGTGAGGACAAATGGCTGCCAAAGACCTATTCCATAATGCTGTCAAACAAGCACTGTTAAAAGAGCAATGGGTGATTACAGCAGATCCGCTAAAAATCAAGATTGAGCGTGTAAAGTTTGAGATTGACTTAGCGGCAGAAAAAATCCTTGCAGCTGATAAGGCAGGGCGAAAAATAGCAGTTGAAATCAAAAGCTTTCTTAATAGCTCTGTCATCACTGACTTTCATTCAGCATATCGCCTTGCATTACAGATGAGTGAACCAGACAGAATACTTTATTTAGCAGTTCCCGTCGATACCTTTGACTCGTTCTTTCAGGAGCGATTCACTCAGGAAGCTGTCAAGCTTTATCAAGTGAAGTTGGTGAGTTATGATCCACTTCAGGAGGTGATTGTCCAATGGAAAGAGTAGAACAGTATCGCCAAAGCATACGCCAAATATTAATGTCTCACGCTACTTTTGAGAGTGGCAATTCAGATATTGAGTCTCAGCTTGTGTTTGATACAGAACATGACCACTACCAGCTTTTAGAAGTTGGCTGGGAGGGACTTAAGCGAGTTTACAACTGTATCATCCATTTGGATATTAAAGATGGAAATATTTGGATTCAGCGCAATATGACTGATGTAGATATTGCACGAGAATTAGTAGAAATTGGCGTGCCGAAAGAGAATATTATTCTGGGTTTACATCCGCCCTATAAGCGTCCGTATACAGGGTATGGAGTAGCTTAAGGGAAAGCAACCACAGCATATCAAAGATCACCGCGCAGACAATCTTCATCAACGGCGGCTACTTGGTACGATAAAGTGCAGAGTGTCACAACTTACTTTCAATTGACACTCCCCGCGATAAATCGACGGGGATTCTTGGTTCAATGAGATCACTTAACTTAGATTCCTTGCGTCGTCTAAGCCAGAGGTGAGGCTCTCCCCAAGCGTTACTTCGGGTATGCCCTACCCTAGTTGCATTGCTGCAAGTCCTTTGTAGCTTGAAACAAATAGTTTCAAAAATCTGAGTCGTCTAGCTCCTATAAATCTTTTACCTACTGCTAGGAGGAAACTAGAA
>NZ_JAYGHD010000397.1:0-12565 GCF_034932245.1 Nostoc sp. UHCC 0251 | reverse complement strand
ACGCCTTTACGTTGATACACAAGATGATTACTTTGTACAGTGCGTAAGTCCTATAAACTAATAGAAAATGTTATTTTGTGGTTATTATATTAATATAAATATCTCTATTATAAAAACAAATCCCTAAATCTAGTCATTCAGGGAGTAGAATTTATATTTGCTGAGTATTAATACACAGAGGAATTATAAAGATAAACTAGATACAATATAAATTAAAAATTAGTAACCACAATATAATAAGCATTGAAAAACGAATTGTTGATAGCTTTCCCAACAGCTTAAACATTTTTTATAGTCAACTTCAAACAGAATACATGGATGCGGATAATTGGACATATCAACAACAAAAGGTACTACCCATGAGTTCCCGCGCACTGCTGTTAGTAAATCGTCATGCCCGCCAGGGCCAGAAGGGTCTGTCTGAAGCGATTGAATATCTGAAGTCACTCGGCTTTAATTTAATTGAGGAGTCTACAGAAGACCCCAAACATCTTGCTGAAGTTATACTTCGTTATCAGCATCAAGTTGACTTGGTAATCATTGGCGGAGGAGATGGGACTCTCAATGCCGCAGTAGATGCTTTGGTTGATACTCAGTTGCCCTTGGGAATTTTGCCTCTGGGAACTGCCAACGACCTAGCAAGAACTTTGGGAATCCCGAATTCCCTTAGCGAAGCTTGCAAAATTATTGCCTATGGAAATTTATACCGGATCGACTTGGGTTGGGTGAACGGCAAGCACTTTTTTAACGTTGCCAGCCTGGGATTGAGTGTAAAAATTACTCAGCGACTTACCAAAGAAGTCAAACGCCGTTGGGGAATATTTGCTTATGCCGCCACTGCATTGCAAGTGATTTGGGAAGCTAGACCTTTTACTGCGGAGATTGTGATCAATAGTGAATCAGTTCGTGTGAAAACAGTGCAAATTGCTGTGGGTAACGGTCGCTATTACGGTGGTGGTATGGCAGTGGCTGATGATGCCACAATTGATGATCAAAGGCTAGACCTCTATAGCTTGGAAATGAAACACTGGTGGCAGATTATATTATTACTCCCTGCGATGCGGCAAGGGCGACATATACATTGGGAGAGTGTACGCTCTCTTCAAGGTCAAGAAATAGAGGTATATACTCGTAAACCACGACCTATCAATACAGATGGTGAAATCACTACCTACACACCTGCTCATTTTCGGGTTATACCTAAAGCTATAGCTGTTTTAGTGCCTTCAGACATTAAGAGTTAAGAGTTATTCTTCCCTATCTCCTTCATTTCCCGATCTCCCTTTGCTAAAAATGTTGGGAACTCGCATCAACTCACGCAAAATGCGTCTGAGATTTTCTCAAGATATAAAGTCTTTATTGCAACGCCTAGCTGAACAACCGCTGACTCTAGGTGATATTCTGGCAGAAACCTCAGAACGAGGGTTATGTCTGGTAATTACATTATTAGTTTTGCCTTTTTTATTTCCTATGCCACCGGGATTAACTGGCCCTTTTGGTGGTGCTTGTTTACTGTTGTCGGTGCAAATGGTTTTAGGAAGGCGATCGCCTTGGCTGCCGAAAAGAATTGCTAACTATAAATTTCCTCGTCCTTTTGCCCAGTTACTTTTGCAAAATTTGGGACGTCTTACCAAAGTGTTACAGAAAATAGCCCGTCCCCGACTGGCGAAAATAGCCCATAATCCTTTGATCTGGCGAATTAATGGGCTTTGTATATCTTTATTAACAGTATTACTAATATTACCAATTCCCTTGACAAATCCCATCCCCACTGTAGGTATTTTACTTCTGACTGTTGCCACCATTGAATCTGACGGTTTATTAATCTGCATCAGCTACGGCATTACTGTCCTAATTACCTTGCTCTTTGGATTTCTTGGTTATGCAGTATGGTTAGCTCCCAGTTTGCTGCCATCTATATTTAAATAATAAAAACCCCCAGCTTCAAGCCGAGGGCTGTAATTTATTAGGGTGCATCTACCATTTATTGATCCACTTTCTTAAGTGCCATATCCGGGCAGATTTAACTTGTGTAGAAAATTATTTTATTTACGCATTAAAAAATATCAGCAATAAAAAAGCCTTCAACTAAAAGCTGAGGGCTGTAATTTATTAAGGTGCATCTACCATTTATTAATCCGCTTTCTTAAGTGCCATATCCGGGATAATTAGATTTGTAGGAAAATTTATTTTATGCGCCATTCAAAAATACCAGCCATAAAAAAAAAGCCCCCAACTAAAAGCTGAGGGCTGTGATTTAATTAAGGTGCATCTACTATTTATATATCCGCCTTAGTTATTGCTGCATCAGGAAGAATTGAAAAAATGGATGGCTGTGAAATTGATTTCCTTAGCTACAAAACAAGTACTAGCCTCAACAAGGATAACCTGCGGTTTTTGACTAGGTAATCATTGAAAAACTTCACAGTAATTTTACAATTGCCCTAAATTACCATTGGATACGCAAAGTTTCTGTTAATATCTCTGACACTATATCCGCAATAGTACGAATTTAGTTTATTAGTTGGGTATATGACTATGAAAGTTAGACGCACCCAACTTGATGAAGCGATCGCAATTTCTATTAGCCCTTGCTAGTCTTTGTATTGTCGGGGTAAGCTTTTTTCTGAAAACAACTTTTAGCAGTACTAGCGAACCTAAAATAATAACTGATACATCACGCTACAAAGAAATTCGTAATCAACTATGGTCTAATAATTACCAAGTGAAACATTTTCCTAATGAGATTCCTACTGATGCCAAAGGCGTTCGTATTGCTTACTCTCCCGAATTTATGCAAGGAAATGGTTTTTTTCAAATTAGGCTGAAACAGCCGCCAAATAAGATAGAAAAATTACTGTCACAATATAGAAATAGTGCAAAGCACAAATATAGAGGTGGTAACACAAACGACCACATAAATCAATCTAATGGTGTACCAACAACTTTCTTTTATACCAGCGACTCTCATACAGAATCTTTTCCAGCTAATTATGAAATTTTGGTATTAAATACAGAAGATAAAGGTAGACCTGGCTTTAAGTGGAATCATGGAGATAGTTACGGCGTTGCAATTAATAGTTCCGCCTCAGAAATTATCTATTGGTTTGAAAAATGGTAATTAACAATTAAAATTCATTTTGAACCGCCATAAGAAAAATTATTTATTTGAGTGGTCACTGTTAATTAACCCTTCTCCTGAGGAGAAACTGCGTTGTGCATGGCTTGCTTCCCCTACTTATCCGAATCCTATTACCCAATCTCCAGTCTGCAATTCAAAGGTTTTTATCGCTCCTTAGTGAACACAGCGTATTTCAGGTAAATGAAGTACACGGGTAGGGGCACAACAATGTTGTACCCTTAAGATACTCAATCTGTACCTCACCTTGGCGTAGCCTCTGTCTGCAACATGCTGCGCGTTTGCGTAGCATCGAACGTAGAGAAGTTGCAATTTGCTGTATGCTCCTTATCATGGCTGTATAATTAAGTGGCAAAATATATCCAGTTCTGTTATGGAGGAACCTATTTCGCTTCGCTAGTACAGTTAATAAGCTAATCGTCATCCATTTTTAAAGGCTGATTCGTTTGTAGTAAGCGTCTCCAGCCCTAGTTTTATGCAACTTAAATGCTCATTAGCTGTAGTATTATGTTCAGTTAATTCAGGATAAGTTAAGCAAGAGAAGGGTGCAAAATGAAAAATATAGTAAATAATCTCCTTAGTAAACAAACAAAATCGGCTATTAAATCATCTGAACTATATCAAGCTTTATTTAATAAAATCCATTCAAGTAAGCTAGCTGTTACTAGTAAAAGACTTGATATTTGTGCCAATGAAATTGCTATCTATCTGCTTCAAGCTGGTAAAGGAAAATATGTATTGCACGATAAAATTTGTCTTGAGATTGGAAGTGGATGGTTACTTACTCATTCGTTAGTATTTTATCTTCTCGGAGCAAAAAAAGTTTATGCAACCGATGTTTACCCGTTGTTGCAACCCGAAAATATTTTCAAAGCCGTGTGTAAGTCTGTAGATTGGAGTATCCTAGATAGTCTATCTACATTTGAAGATCGTGAGATTATCCGCTTACGTTTAAAAAAACTGCTTTCATTAAAAAATTTATCCGTAGAAGTATTACATGACTTGGGCATAGAATACATTGCTCCCATTGATTTATCTCACAAATTGCCTAGTAATGAAAAATTAGATTTTATCTTCTCTAAATCTGTTTTAGAACATGTACCAGTTGATGATGTTGTGCCACTTTTAGAAAACCTTGTAAGTAGCCTTTCTGAAGATGGCTTTATGTTCCATCTTATTCATTTATTGGATCACAAAAATTTAAATCAAAGACCATTTGATTTCTTTGTTTATGAACAGGAAACTTACTCAAGAGAATTACAATCAGATTGGGGGAATCGAATTCGCCGAAGCCAATGGAAACAGATATTTTCTAATCTTAAGCATTTGGACTCTAAATTTTTATTTGAGTGGTCGTGCAAGGACAGAGAATTACCAGAGAAGATCGACTCGTCTATTCAATATACCGATGAAGAAGATTTAAGAATCTCCCATATCGGTGTACTTGGAGAATTTATATAGCTTCCAAAAGTCAAGTTTTAGGGGAGGAGAAGTTCTGAGTGGAGAAAGCATTCACCCAGACTTTAGTACTATCGGAATCCAATCTCATTCGGAGAATTTACTTGCGTGGTGCGCGTTGGCGTTCGCGTCTCTGAAAGAGAAGCGCGATAGATAAGCAATAGGCAATAGTAAAGAAGATAGGTAAATGTATACTGAGTTTTTTCAAAAAGCAAATACTAATCCTATAGATGCTGCCTTTACCCTTTTGGGTATATCACTTTGGGTAGTTAAAATTTATAACCAGCATAGCTAAGATAGATGCTTAAAAACTATCTAAATATGTAGAATGCCAACTGCTTTAATTACTGGTGCCTCTAGTGGTATTGGTAAAGCTTTTGCCCAAGAACTAGCTGCACGCAAGACAAATCTTGTACTCGTTGCTCGTTCTCAAGAGAAACTAACCCAATTAGCTAAACAACTACAAGAACAACACAAAATTCAAGTAGACGTTATAGTTAAAGACCTTACAGAAGCTAATGCCGCTGCTGCTGTATTTGATGCCACTAAAGTAAAGGGATTAACTATTGACTTATTAATTAACAATGCTGGTTTTGGTTACTATGGTGACTTTGCTGAAGGGGATGGAGAAAAACAAGTAAAAATCGTACAATTAAACATTTTGGCATTGGTAGATTTAACCCATAAATTTCTACCTTTGATGCGGCAACGTCGTTCTGGAAGTATTATTAACGTATCCTCTATTACTGCATTTCAACCGATACCATACCTTTCTGTTTATGCTGCCAGTAAAGCTTTTATCCTCAGTTTTAGTGAAGCACTATGGGCAGAAAATTATCAATATGGTGTTCGTATTTTAGTTACTTGTCCAGGACCAATAGAAACAAACTTTTTTGCAGAAGCTAATTTCCCTCCAGCGCTGGCAAGCAGTACAGATAAAGTGTATTCTTGTGAAAAAGTGGTTTGGGAATCTTTAGAGGCTTTGGAAAAAGGTTATCCAACTGTTATTAGTTCTGATACTAACACTCAAATTAGAAGTAAATTATCTCGGCTCGTACCGCGCAAACTTCTGCTGAATATGTTAGCAAAACACTTTAAAGCCTAAGTATATGGGTAAAAGTTAGGAGTTTGGAATTTGGAATTCAAAAAATTGGTGAATTTTAAACTCCTAACTCCTCACTTATTACATATATCTTGTTAATTGAACTCGGTAACGGTCTTTTTTAGTAACGGCAATTTCCCCAACTTCTAAACGTCCTTTAGAGCGAATGGCGATTAAGTCGCCTGATTTGACTTGAGAACTAGCTTGAGTAACTTCTTTCCAATTGACGCGGACATCACCAGCATCAATGAAATCAACCATTTTGCTGCGGGACATACCAAAACCAGCAGATGCGATCGCATCTAATCGCAAAGAAGCCTCTACAGTAGTTAATTCTTTTTTCTTTGGTTCCCGAACCCTTAATTCAGTTACCTCAATCCGCTGAGTTTTCACAGGAACCGATCGCACCTGTTTAAGACTCATTTCCAAAAATTCCACCAACTCTGGTGCAACAATCGCCTGCGCCCCCCGTTCTCCCAAGACAATGATATCTCCCGTCTTTTCACGAACAATTCCTGTGCCCAACATTGCACCTAAAAAGTCACGGTGAGAGGCGGTATCAAACAGAAAATTACCAGCAATTTCCACAGCCACAAGGCTGACTTGAGATTGATCTAAGGGAAGTTCCGAACGAGCGATCGCTATTCTTTGGCGTTCAGCTTGGGGATATCCGCCCCACGCAACTAATTGCACTTCTGTTAATCGGTTAAACACCCGTTGAATTTCTGCCAATTCTGGAGGAGATAGAAAGTCAGTCAAAACTACTTCCCAAGTTTTGATGGCTTGCTCGGCTTGGTCAATTACACGAGCTACACTATCTCGATTTTCAACACCTTTTAAAAGTTCTTCTCGTGGCAACATTCTTAAAAATTATGAATTAGTCATTGGTCATTAGTCATTAGTCATTGGTCATTTATCTTTTACCAATGCCCCATGCTCCATTCCCCATTCCCCTTTTTAATGCTTGCGCCACTTCCAAAGAACAGGGAAGCAGCTCAAGTCGCTGTGTCGTGATGTGTAAAGAATGATTCATTACACACTACTTGTGTCAGCATAACCTTGGATATTTTCTGGATCAAACTGACGTAATATTCGGGTTGCTTGTCGAGTCAGGGTTTCAGAACCTTGAACGGCAACCAAGTATTTACCGGCATCTAAGCGGTTGCGATAAGGTAAAGCATCACCACTACCTACGAGTAAACCGACTCCGCCACCGACAATCACGCCACCCATAGCACCACTAGCAGCACCCAGCAGTCCGCCAACGATGTGATTGCCAACTTCTCCCGCCCAGGCAAAAGTATCTAAACCAGTGATGAGGCTGAATGTAAAACCTGCAAAAAAGCCGAATGGTATCAGCCAGGTTGCCATCAGTTGTGCTTGCTTTTTGCCTTGGTCTTTGGGGTCAATTAAGCCAAACTCGTCAGCTGTTTTATATCCTTTCCCCAGGATAGTACTGTTTATGCCTTGTTCTTCTAAAGCTAGGTAAGCAGCTTCGGCTTGAATGCGGTCTGGTAATACGGCAACAAGGTAATTCATTGATTTTACAATTTCTCTAATATAAGTTTTGCCTTAATTAACAGCGTATCAGTCCTGGTCGAATCAATCTTGCATTGATTAGGAGTCAGGAGTTAGAAGTCTTACTCCCGGATTTCTCACCACACCCCTCAAAGCCTGCGCTTAGGGGAGCAGGGGAGAGTTCAATGTGCCTTGTTCTTTCTCCTCTGCCCCTCTGCTCCATCAAACGCCTGAAGCTTGTGAGAAATACGGGTTACTCCCCAACGCTACAAGGTTTGGGATTGGGGGGTTAAGTCTGTATTAAACTCAACTGCAAACCGCATCGCACAAGTTGAATATACATAGGTTGATCACTTTAGCGAATCTAGTGGCTCACAAAAATTGTTCACACCTTGCTTGAGGATATAAATCAAAACTGGGGTTGCCAAAATCTTAGGAAACGTTGGCATTGCTTTTAGATGTTTCATCATCTTTTGAGGTGAACTATTAAGTAAATCTTCCCGATATTCTTGTTCGCAAATGACCACACGCCATTTTCTAGCCAAGGCATCTAACCACTCGGAGTTTGCTCTTTCTGGTTGTTGTCCTGCCCGGATAGCTAGTGTCATCGCCGCATCTTCTAAATCTCCATCACAGTCTTCAATCAAATCCAGCGCTTCCATATCGCTGGGATCATCTGCCAATTGAGAGCGAAACTGTGCAATTTCTTGAGATGTTACTTTAGTCATGAGTCTTTGGCAAGGCGAGCGATGGCTACGGTGGTAAACTACGGACACTCAGTTATGCTACATCATTTCACAAAATTCTTGTTACAAATACGTTTTTTAACCAAAAAGCCTCATTGTTCAATGTAATTATTGAAAAATGAGGCATTTAGAATTTTTAATTGAGAGATGAGCTAGCAATACTAGTACCGCAAGGCGGAAGTCAAAAGCCCAAAGTCAAAAGTCAAAAGTCAAAAGTCAAAAGTATTATGGAATCAGCTTTTGAGGGATTTTAAATGGTTGCTTTATTTCCGCCGTGACGTACTAGTAAAGGTCGGCGAAAATGAACCTACCATTTCATTACAGCCAGAAAGCCCAAAATTAAAGCATGGGTCAAAAAAGGCAGGGGAGCAGGGAGCAAGGGGGACGGTCTGAGACGGAGCTTGTACTCCGCCCCAGATGAACGCCAAGGGCGGGGCTTTTCTACGAAACGCTCCGCGAACATACCCATGTTCCGCTACGCTCCACGCCAAGGGAAAGGGCTTGCTCGCCCTGCTCCCTGCCCCCTTCCCCTCCCCTCTTCGGTGACTTTTGACTTCCGCGGCTCGACTGAGCTTCGTCGAACGTCCTTGCGGTACTAGCGTAGTCCTCTGAGGGTAACAGACCGTTGTAACTGAGCTAAAGCACGGTTGTAATCCAAAATTGCTGTAACTCGATTACCTTCAGCTCTTGTGAGGTCGTTTTCAGAGTTAATGACATCAGTTTGAGTACCTACACCAGCTTGGAATCGCAAACGCGCTAAACGTAGAGCTTCCCTAGCTTGTTCTAAAGCGGTATTAGCGGTTTGAACATTTTCCAAACTAGATTGCTGGGTAGAAAAGGCTTGTTCTACCTGAAAGCGAATTTGGTTGCGCTGTTCAGCAAATCGAGTTTCTGCGATCGCAATATTAGCTCTTGACTGAGCTGCTCTTGCTCTTGCGGCTCCTCCATCAAACAAATTTAGGGTTGCCCTAACTCCCAATGAATAACCATCAGTAACGCTGACACTATCATCGAACTGATCTAGTAGATTGTAGCTGGCTACCAAACTCACTTGAGGGCCTTGCTCCCCAAGGGCCTGCCTCCGCTGTTGTTCGCTGATATTGCGTTGTGCCAAAAACTGTTGGAGTTCGGGACGATTTTGAAAAGCCAACACAATACTTTGTTCTAGCGTTGGGTTCCAAAGACCAGCTAATTGTACAGGGTCAGCCGCACTAATATTCACCGCTTGCGGCAAACTCAACCGAGTTGCTAAACGACGACGGGCAATTAGCTGCTGGGATCTGGCAAGGGTTAGGTCTTGTTGGGCATTTGCTAAATTAACTTGAGAACGCAGCACATCGAAGCGAGTCCCAACCCCGGCTCGTTCTAATGCTTCTGCATCACGCAAACTCGCCTCAGAGTTTTGTACAGCCGATTGAGCAATCCGTACTTGTTCATCTGCTTGTTGGAGATTGTAGTATTCAGTCGCAACATTCAGGCGGATTTCCTCAGACTGAGTTTCTACAGCCAACTCGTTGAAACGTACCTGTTCTTCAGCCGCTTTGATGTTAGCTTGTACTCTCCCAGAAGTGTAGATGTTATATGAGAGTTGTGCTTGACCGGAAAAAGATGTACTAGCTTCATCTCCTGGCTGTGGTATACCCGTCTGTTGTTCTGTTTGTTCCAACTGAAGCTGATTTCCAGCAGACTGACTGCGAGTAATATCCGTACTAACATCAAGAGTGGGTAATAAGGCAGCTTGTGCCTCGCGTAGAGCCGCTCGAGTGCGTTCTAGATCCAATAGAGACACCTGTAAATCCCGATTATTACGCCGTGCTAGCTCCAAAGCCTGTGCCAAAGTAATCGCCTCATTTCCCTGAAGTCTCACTTCCTCTGGTTTGGTGGGAAACTGCAAAGGATTTGAGTTAGGAATCAGGTTCTCTGGAACTTGCACCGGGCTTGATGGCGCAGGAGTTACGGTTCCTGGCAAAGTGGGAGTTGGCGTCGAATCCGTCGGAATCGGGGTATTACTCTGAGCAATGCGATCGCCAGTAACATTTTGTTGTCGGCAGGTACTTGAGGTCAGTAGCAAAGCAGCTGAGGAATCAGTTTTGCTTTTCCCTAACTCCTTTGGACATCGTTGCGCTGACAGCAGTTTTGCTGTTACTCCAGGTGTCGCTGAAGTTTGTAAAAATGTTTGCAACTGAGTAATATTATTTACCTTTTGAACCACTGGCTGCCGTGTAGAAGACAGGGACAAAATTTCTTTTTGGACAGAAGAGGGTTTTGAAGTGTAGTTGGGAACTACTATCCTCTTTGATTCCTGCCCATAAGCGTTTGAATTACTCTGCTTTTGATTATTTTGAGCAGAACGGCTGACACTACGCTGCCCAGAAGAATTAGAGGTAGGTGTCGAACTAACAAATCTACCTTCATGTTTCTTAAGTACTTGTTTTATTGGCACAACAGTATTTTCAGCCGTAAACACTGGAATACTGTTATTACTTAAAGGCTTCATACTAAGTTTAGTGAAACCGAAAGCAGGTACTAGGGTTGGAACACTAACATCTCCACCGTTATGCAGTTGCGTATTCATCATGTCCACAACTAAGTCTTGACCATAAGTAGAAGTCAAAACACTAGGAGAAGACGCCAGCTGTACCCCAGTTAGTTTTACAGTACCAGCCCAAGCGGGCTGAGTTGTTAAGACCGCTGCCGTCACACCAGGCAATAAGCTATGGAATAATTGCTGTCCTTTCACCGCATCCCTCACACGAAAATCAATCTAGCGGCAGAAAACCTTTCTTCACCACAGAATATAGCACGATACTAAATTTAGGAAAGAATATACTACGATACTAAATTTAGGGTTCGGAACTCTGTTTGTCTTCAAAACGTCTAACAATGCGAGAAAGTTCCGCCTTTTCATCGATACTAACGCGAGTAGGAGCACCGCTGATAATCCGTTCGTAGTTTCTGAAAGAATCTTTAATATCGGGCCCATCAGCAGTGATATTATACTCACGAATGCCCTTATCATGCCAAGACCCGCGCATTTTAAATACGTTAATTGCCCGCGACATTTCTCCGCGAATTTCTACGTACTGTAACATTAGAATTGTATCGGTAATCGTGGAAATGTGAGAGTCTGTAATCGAATGCGCTCCCAAAAATTGGTCAGTTGTGTTGGTAAAGAAACCAGTAATTTCTTCTTGTTTAGCATAACCCGTCACACCAATTACAAACTGCCTAAATGCATTATTACTCACTCCTCTAGCTAGTGCTGATAGTGAATCAATGGCGATGCGAGCAGGTTTGAAGACAGCAATTTCTGATTTTATAATTTGTAAGTGATCTTCTAAACCAGTTGATTCGGGATAGGTACAAATTATTTTAAGTAAACCTTGATCTTCTAATTCTTCAAAATCAATTCCCCAAGAGGAAGCATTACGAGATAGTTGAGCGCGTGATTCTTCATAAGCAAATAATATTGCCTGTTCTCCATTGAGACAGCCATCTTGAATAAACTTACTTACTAATAGGGTTTTACCAGTACCTGTGGCTCCTGTTGCCAAAATAATTGAATCTTTAAAGAAACCACCACCGCACATTTCGTCTAAAGTTTTGACACCAGAAGATACTCTGACATTAGAAGATCGTTGAGTCAAGCGCATTGCTCCCAGAGGGAAGATGTTAACTCCTTCATTAGTAATCGTGAAGGGATACTCGCCTTTCATGTGAGTTGTGCCGCGCAATTTGAGAATTTCAGTTGTGCGACGGCGGCGTTCCCCTTCTAAAACGTTGCGAACAATTACTACATTATCGGAAACAAATTCTTCTACTCCAAAAGAAGCAACGGGGCCATATTCTTCGCTACGTTCAGTTGTAATAATAGTGGTGACATTCAGTAGCTTAAGACGTGCTACTAAGCGAAAAATCTCGCGCCGGACTACTCCCATCGCTTCATACTGCTGAAATACCGCTGTTATTGAGTCGATTGAAACTCGTTTAGCTTTGTATTTGCGAATAGCATATTGCAATCGCTCAATTAGTGCAGACAAGTCAAAGTTACCAACGATATCCTGCCCTTCTGGATCGGGAGATGCATCGAGAATAAATAACTTGCCTTCCTCGATTAAGCGTGGCAGGTTCCACCCAAAGACATGAGCGTTTTTAATAATATCACTGGGTGATTCTTCAAAAGTAACAAACACTCCTGCTTCGTCAAAGTAGGTGATGCCGTTATAGAGAAACTGAAGAGAGAATAAAGTTTTGCCTGTACCTGAAGTGCCGCTGATCAAGGTAGTTCTACCAATTGGTAAACCACCGTGACTAATATCGTCAAACCCTTCGATCATCGTGCGAATTTTTTCTACACCCCCAGTTTTCGCTGGTTTCTTTGGTTTTACTTGCTCGTTTTCACTCATTGCTTGATAACAAAAGGGTATTAAAAACTGTTTTTTGATTACTAAATTTTGGACTCGGCTTTTTCGAGGTTATTTGGAAACATGGCTCTCCTACGCAGTTAAAACTTATTTTATAAATTGTCTTTTACAAAAAACAGGGTCTGGGGTGTAGGGTGTGGGGTGGTGCGACTCGTTTGCGGTGAATTCATAACCCGCA
>NZ_JAYGHD010000396.1:0-12694 GCF_034932245.1 Nostoc sp. UHCC 0251 | reverse complement strand
AGGTCAACTTTTAAAGGCGCTGGCATCTTGGTCAGGGGTAAAAATATTTACGACTAAAAGAGATTATCCCAATTTGATGTGCCATTTTACTTTATCGAATTCTATTTACGAACGCCAAGATGCTCCCTAATGGGCGAAGGAACTTTAGGTGATTCCGAGTTAGTTTATGATGTCGTAAATTACACAGTTAAAAATACAACTTTAACATGGAATGAAATGCCTGTGCTGTATCATGATACTTATCTAGGTAAAAAAAATAAGTTAATGGTAGGTTCATTTAGCCTATTTACCTAGATGAGTATAATGCAGAAAGTTTTACTGCATAGCGGTGCCTACAGTAATTAGAATTGCGTAAATTAAAATGTTTTAGATTACAAAGAGACACTCATGCAGAGAGCATAAGGAAAGGCACAGATATCGTTTGGCATGGTGGTCTGCAAATTCCCACTCCTTTTAACACCCTCGATCTTGGCTCATATAAAGGATTAGTTTTTGAGAATCATAATTAAGTTTTTGCCGACCAATGGTCGGCAAATTGCGATGCCGATCAACCAACGACAATTGTACGTGCGTAAGCGAAAGCTCCCGTTGGAACTACCTATACTTTACTTAGATAACAGTTATCAAGTCACCGAGCCAGTTATGCCATTTGTGATGCAGAAACCACTGTTTCAGTACGCGATCGCTGTTGACTGCGCTGCTCACATCAAAAATTTTGGGTTTCACTGTTCCCTCTGACCCTAAACCGATTTGGCTGTTGGTGCTGCAATGGGAAGCGATCGCTACGCTGGACTATTTAGATATCTGTGGCTGGTGGTGCTGGAATGGGAAGTAATTGCAGAGGTTGAATTGCTCCCTCTCTAACAACTAGTGCCTAATTTTTACGATTGCGTCTTCTTCCATTCGTCTACTGTTAAGCAAGTTTTTCCAGTGGGTATCAATCCTGTGGTTGCTGACACACCGAAATTTGTCAGCGCATAATTTTCTACTTCTGCATCCTTAAAAGCCTGTTCCACTACCTTTTGCTTCTCTTCTTTTGACAAAACTTCAACTTTTACATTCTCTGGCGTAGGAGTAGTGCCTGTTTTCTTGAGCATGAAATTTTTCACATTGTACAAGCCTTCTTCTCGCGGCTTCCCTAAATTAAAGCACCCTCTTGATTTGACGAATAATCCTGTAGTCCAAAAATTTCTTACAAAGTCCTGTTTGTTAACAAATTGGACTCCATTCGCTCCCCACACATAGACAGGCTCGAAATATCCCTTAGTTGGAGGGATTTTGGTTTCGTTGCACCTTGTTCCGTTTTTGTACGGAGCGTTCCCGTCTCCGCATACCTTCCAAGTTATTCTATATAAGTTAGGTGTCTCTTCTACATATTGCCTTATTTGCTCCTGTACTTCCTTATCTTTTTGGCTTTGCTCATCAGTTGCCGCCGCATAAGCCGGTTTTAAGTCATTCTCTGCCTGAGCAACCAAGTCTCTTTCAGACTGGCAAGCTCCTAAGCATAGTGCTACACCTATTGAAACAAGTGCTGTAAATATTTTTCTTGTACTCATAAATACTCCAACAAATGATTATGAAAATTAAAGAATTCAGCACTTAGAAGTCAGAAGCCAGAAGCCAGAATTTAAAAGCAATGAGCGTATAACTATTCTATTGATTGAAAAGAATTCACTCTTACTCTTCTTCTCCAACATTCTGGCTCCTGACGACTGAATTCTGACTCCTGACTGAAAATTAATTCCCAATTTCCTTGCTTGACCAAATATCTACTTCTAACAAATGCTGAAGTACAAGCTGCAAGTATTATACATATTTTTTCTATACATGCAATCAAGTTTTAACAGTTTTTAGTTATGATGCAAAACATGGTGAGGTATCGAAGGGAAAGTTCAATTTATGGAGAGCAGGGATACTTAAACAATTCGCAATTCGCACTCTTGCTAACGCCCCGCTCCGCTAACGCAATTACGTTTTGTAACGGGGATTTTAATTAGGCTCTTAACTTAAACCCCCAAACTTTATTAAAGCTAATTTTGACGTTTTACATCATAAAAATAGTCAATAGTCAATCCCCCATATTTGGCACTTACTGAAGATGTTGCACAAAGATTTATACTAATTAATGATTAATGATGTGAGTATATCAAGCACAAAGACTTATAATACAAGAAAGAGATTTTTATCTACGTAGATTATTGCTGTTAGAAATGTTTATACAGTACTACAGTTCTGTTTTTTTCCGTACCAGGGTACGTGGATTTTGGGGTTAACTTATTTAAGAATGTGCCTATCCCTCAAGACATCGTTCAGGAGAACGAAAGCAGATGCGTACTGACTACGGATACCCAGATTTTGCTGCTTCAGCAACAGGAACACTTTTACCTGATTCTAAGAATGACAGGGCGAAAAAAGGCACACTCACACTGATGGGTGTGACTGGTGTGTTGATGATAGCAGAGATGTCCGTCCACAATATATTGATGGGTGGATTTATGATTGCGTCTGCCATCGTCATTGCCTTGCCGAAACAGTCACAAGCATTATTTACTAACTTCGATAAACTACAAAGGAAGTATGGAATTAATCTCTATGCAGTGTTATTTGCGCTGTTAGCAGTAATTTGTCTAATTGATTTTGCGGCGGCTCCAGCTAATGCTCAGTTCTTCAATAATGCTCAAACTTGGATGACCACCACTTTTGGTAATGCCGGTAATGGACAAACATCAGCAGTTATCGAGCTTTTTTTCAATGTATTGAGAGCTTTATTCCTATTATATGTTGGGATCAGTCTAGTTCAGATTATTCAATCTGCCCGGAACGATGAAGATTGGCAGACACTAGCAAGAACTCCATTAATCATAGTTATGGCAGTTTTCGTTGGAGATTTAATTACTGGTTTGATTGTTCAGTAAAAAAGCTTTATGGGTTATCAGTTATTGATAATTACGCATTTGGATTAATAGCTGATAACTATTTATTAAATCAATAAATATGTCAGAGAAACATGATTTTCGGACAGTAAATCGGATTTTAGGAGAAAGACCAAGACTAGGGCCATTCCCTACCGATCAAATATTTGCCTGGACATTAATAGCAGTAGTCAATGTTTTTCTATTCAATTATCTACTGAAAACAAGTTGGTTGGGTACAGGATTAAGTATTGCTTGGGGATGGGCAACATGGTGGACAATTTCTACAAATAAAGACTTTTTCGGTAAGTTCGTCAGCGTCCCTCGGATTAGTAGGGGATATATGAGATTTCAATCAATACAACAGAAACAGAAGTTGGAAGTCGTCAGAAAAATAAATTCTAAGTTCTAGTGAAATTTCAGTGATTGGTAAAGTTATGCCAAATTCTTCTAAGAAAGTTAAAGATAAATTAGGTAAAGTCGCATTAGAAAAGGAGCAGATTAGTGTTGTGAAAATGCTCACTCCCTTTGAAGATATTATCCATTTAGCAGGGATTTGCGACCTCAACTTAGGAGGTAGGCAGGGCGTAGGCGCATTAATTCTTAAAAAAGGTGAAAATATTCAAATTAAATTCTGCTTTGATTGTTTAGGGATTCATCCGAATTTAGAATCATCGCAAATGCTGCCGATCTTTGAGGGGATAGAAGCGGGGCTAAAAGAAATTCCCGAAGGGGAAAACTTAACAATACATTTAGGTTCTTTTACGTCTGATTATCACCGACAAGAAGAACTGTCCAAGCTAGAGAGTAATTGTCAGATTGACCAATTAAAATTGTTAATACGTAGTGAAAGATTAAGGACTAAAAAACTAACGGAAAGTGGAGCTAGGAAGAATAAGTTTTTGAGACTATGGTGTACTTACACTGTTATTGATGACGATGAACGGTCTAAGGATTTTATAGAATCTCTGATTAGAAAATTAGAAAAGGGCTGGTTTCGCTTTACAGGTGAAATTCACGCCCATAACAATACTAGAATTGAAAATATTCTGCAAAATTCATTTAACGATGGATTTTTACAGTGGTCAGCTATCCTGGGCAACAAGATGAAGTTGGGGATTAGGGTTTTAAGTGCTGAAGAAATTTGGTCAACAATTTGGCAACAGCTTAATTGCTCTACTCCCCCGGCAATCCCTAATCCATTAAAAATTGACCCAATAGATGGAATAGTAGAAACTCAGACGAGCGATTTTCACATCCGCCACCAGATGTTAGAGAATGAGGAGTCTGTGCCATTTTTCGATAGAAAATGGGTAAGACTACAAAATAAATATATTGGGGCGCTCAACTTCAGCCAAAAGCCAGGGGGATGGTATGACGAACAAGCCCAATTACGTTATTTGTGGGAATTAATCTCTAGAGATAGTATTTATGATACAGAGGTTATTTGTCAGGTAACAAAGGCAAATCAAGCTATTTCTAAAACAAATCTTCAACGCATTACCAAACAATCAATTACCAGCACTTCTTTATCTACAGATAAAGGAAATATTGATGTCAAATCGGGGATGAATATTGAGGAGGCTGTAGAGGCGCAGAAAACAATATATAAAGGTAGTGTAGTAGTGCATACCGCAGTTGCTTTTCTCGTCCACCGCCCAACCCCACGGGAATTAGACGAAGCTTGCCGCTACCTTGCCAGCTATTTCTTGCGTCCGGCGGTAGTTGACCGAGAAATAGAATACGCTTGGAAGACATGGTTGCAGTGTTGCCCATTTGTTTGGGAGCCATTGCTAACCAAGCCTTTTAACCGCCGACTGCCATATTTTAGTTCGGAAGCACCAGGGCTGATGCCATTGATCAGGACTGCCACAGGCGATCGCACTGGCTTTGAGTTGATTGCAGAAGAAGGGGGCACACCAGTACATTTAGACTTGTACCAAAACCACAAGAATTTGGCAGTCTTCGGCGCAACTCGTTCAGGTAAATCAGTGCTGGTGGCAGGTATTCTTACCCCGGCGCTTGCACAAGATATTCCGGTAGTGGCACTAGACTATCCCAAGCCAGACGGTACATCCACTTTCACCGACTACACCAATCTGCTGGGTGAAGATGGGGCATACTTTGACATCTCCAAAGAATCGAACAATCTTTTTGAACTTCCTGATTTGCGCTCTCTGGATGCAGAACTGAGAAATGAGCGATTGAACGATTTTAAGGAATTTTTGAAATCAGTGCTGATGACAATGGTGATAGGGACGAGCATGATTGGTGTCAGCCCAACGATTACCACCAATATTGAGTCAATCATTGCTTTAGCTTTAAAAACATTTTTTAATGATGATGAAATTAAATCACGCTACAAGTCAGCAATACATTTTGGATTTGGGACTCAATATTGGAACGAGACTCCGACACTCAAAGATTTTTATAATTTTTGTTCTCCAGCTTTCATACAATTAGATTCTATTGCTAGTAAGAGTCAAGAGATTTCCGAAGCATTAAATCAGATTAGGCTGAGAATAAGTTATTGGTTAAATACTAGGGTTGGGCAATCAATCTCACGCCCATCCAGTTTTAGAACTAATGCCAAATTGTTAGTATTCGCTTTACGTAATTTATCGAGTGAAGCTGATGCTGCCATACTCGCTCTTAGTGCCTATGCAGCAGCTTTACGTCGTGCCTTAAGCTCAAAAGCTTCGATATTCTTTCTTGATGAAGCACCAATTTTATTCCAATTCGATGCGATCGCTGATTTGATTGGGCGATTGTGTGCCAATGGTGCGAAGTCTGGTATCCGCGTCATCATCTCTGCCCAAGAACCAGAGACTATATATCAGAGCGCATCTGCACAAAAGATATTTGCCAATATCACCACACGTTTAGTAGGCAGGATTCAATCATCAGCTGTTGACCCGTTTATTGTTCGCTTTAAATATCCTATTGAAATCATCAGGGTCAATAGTACAGAAGCTTTTTATCCAAAAAAGTCGGGGATTTACTCTCAGTGGTTGCTTGATGATAACGGCAAGCTAACTTTCTGTCGCTATTATCCTGCCTACTGTTTATTAGCCTCAGTTGCTAATAATCCAAACGAGCAAGAATTACGCACTTTATTTCTCAAATACTATCAAGATAATCCTCTGCTTGGATTAGTCAAATTTAGTGAGGATTATATCAGAATGATTCGGGGGGAAGAGTTATCAGAATTAGCGAAGAATTTACTTTCAAAATCACATACAAGACAGGTAGCTTAAATGAAAAAGCGGACAATTGGGGTAATACTTTCTGCTACAGTTGGCAGTTTATTGATAGCAGCACCTAGCTATGGCATCAGCATCAACGATTTTTTTAGTTCTATCGTATCGGATCTTCAAGGAGAAGTTTCGGAAATTCAAGCATGGGCATCGGATGAGATTAACAGTGCTTGGGGTGACATCAAAGAAAATGCTAATGCGGCAATTGATAGTTCTATTGGACAATTGGGTGCGCCTGACCCAATTGCTTCGGCTGAACAATTGAAGGATTCACTTAAAGATGATTATTCTTATCCTGTCGCCCAAGAAAAAGCACAGAAGCTAGAGCGTGAACTGACGCTTGGTTCGATTGCCAGCGTGATTGGAAAAAAAGGACAGCAGCAAACTCAAGAGAAAATTGATACTACTGCACAAATCGCCCAGCAAGCAAAAGATATTTCTGATGAAGCTCAGAACATGGATGCCTCTCAAAACGTTCTCAAAGCGATCGCGTCTCAGAACGGCTTAATTGTGTCAATGTTGGCACAGCAGCGTACTGATTCTTTATTAGCCCGACAGGACAATGCTTACTCTAACTTGATGCTAACGCAAGTAGCGGAGCATCTTGATTCCCAAAGGCAAAAGGAGAACTCCGAAGAAGATGGCAGATTGTCTCTAGTACATGAAGTCGTACTTAATGCACGGTTAAATGCGACATCTGCGGACGACTAAAGGTTTATGAAGAAGAATTCAGAACTCAGGAGCGGAGCAGGAGTTGCTCCGCCAAGGCGTCAGAATTGAGCATTAATTCTGTACGAGTGGTTGATAAATATTGGTCAAAAAAGGATATTAACTATGTACTATTTACTAGCCAAACTAGATGGTGGCGATTTAGCTGATTTAGCAAAAGAAAATTCAGCTTCAGTAGCGAAAGGATTTGACGAATTGTGGGTTAATACTCTTGATGGAGGCGTATACTGGGCAGTTTGTGACGTTGGTGCTTTATTCGCTATAGCAACACTAACTTTCTTTGTCGTTGAATGGACAAAAAAAATGATGGCGGGGGAAGAACAAAGAGCTTATACAGATTTTATTTGGCCGTTAATAGTAATTGTTTTGCTATCTAATAACGGAAAAGTTTTAGGTAATTCAACATTAGGAATTAGGAACTATATTAATAATGTAAACAATATAGTTCTTAGTAAGGCGGCGGCAGGAATTGATCTCAAGAAAGCATACGAAAGTGCATTAGGCACTGAAGCTGCACGTAGCGCTATCGGACTAGCTGTTAGTAAGTGCAAAAATTCATCCTTAAGTCAACAAGAGCAGATAAACTGTTTAACAAAAGCGAAGGAAGATTTAACGAAGACATATCCCGATAAATTTAATAAAAATAATGGGGTATTTTCTTGGTTTATCGATGCGATTGATGGCGCTATCGATTCTTACAAGGACGTAGCTCAAGGAAAAGCTACAGTTACAGATGTAATTATGTCTCCCATTAATGCCTTTGTCGGGTCGGCGATAACAGACGTAATTACTATCATTCTAGTCGGGATGAATGGGGCTTATCAATGGGGAATTGAACTGACTATGCTCGTAACAGCACTGCTGGGGCCTGTAGCTGTTGGTGGTTCTCTGCTACCTTACGGAGCTAAATCAATCTACAGTTGGTTAGTCGGATATTTCAGTATAGGTTTTGGCAAGCTCTGCTTCAATATCATTGTTGGCTTCGCTGGGCAATTAGTCGCTGATTCTAAATCTTATCAGCCAATGTTCTTCCTATTTACAATTGGTATAATTGCGCCATTCTTAGCTACAGGTTTAGCGGCTGGTGGTGGCATTTCTGTTTTAGTTCAAATTAATAAAGCTGCTGAAACTTATAGTTCAATTGCCATTGAGGTTGCTAAAGGTGTTGCTACTAAAGGTGGTAGTTTAGTCGGAAAATTAGCTAAATAAAACGTAAGAATTCAGCACTCAGGATTCAGAAGCCAGAATTTAAAAGCAATGAGTGCATAACTCTTCCATTGATTGAAAATAATTCACTCTTCTTCTCTAACATTCTGATTCCTGAATTCTGACTCCTGAATTCTGACAATAAAACCTATGCTGAATCAAAAAAGTAAAACTCAACCCAGAGAACCATTACAACTACTTAGTTATAACAAATACGTGACAACACGAGTTGGAATAATCTCTTTAGTTGGGTTTTCAATGGCGGGATTTTCCCTCTTATTACAATTTCTCAATTATGGGGCAATCAGCATACTAAATCAAAAGCAATTAGCCCTGGTACAATTATCATCAGGTGAGACGATTTCCGCTAGAGCAGTAGACCCTCAAAAACGCTCTGATGAAGTAATTAAAAAGTTTATTTCTGATACCTTCATTAAGATGTTTAATTGGGATGGAATAGTACAAGTTTTCAATGAAAAAGGTGAGCCAATAACTAAGCAAGATACTGGGGTAGAAGTAGGCAAAATTAATAATAAATCTAATAGTCGAGTCACAAGTAAAGCTTATGATGCTGCCTTTGCGTTGAGTGAAAATGGAGGATTTAGAGCCGCATTTCTGAAAAAATTAGCTTCAATTACTCCCACGAGCATATTTAATGGTGATACGCAAGTATCTTTAATCCCTAGATTTATTTCACAGCCACGGCAACTCAGAGATGGAAAATGGGAAATAGATTTTATTGGGACGCTGGTAACTTTTGAACGTAGTGATAATTCCGGCAAAGGGATTACTTTTAATAAAACCATTACACTTTCATCAATTTCTAATCCAGAGTATATCCCAGCTAATACTAGTGAACTGTCTAAGAAAATTTATTCGGCAAGGAAGGCCGGATTAGAAATTACCGAAATTGTCGATTTAGATTTGGGCAAAAGAAAATGAGTAAAGAGAATAATAAAAATGGGTCTGTATCGACTTTAGAGGATTTGCTTGAAATAGATGATGTTAATAAAACTAATGGTAATAAAGCACCAGAACCAGAAAGTTTATTAGTAGCGACTAAGCACACAATTGTCACTTCTCCTTGGTCAAGACTAGCAATAATTGCTGTCCCTTTTGGAGTTGGATTTTTAGCGATATTTTTGATGTTCAATGGCATTTTCAATCCCGCACCAGCACCAAAGATTGGTCTGAAAACGCAGGAAATACCCACCACTGAACAAGCAGGGCAAAGTGATGATGGAGACGGTGATGCGCGTGCAAAACTCGCTCTGTCGGATCAAGAAGATGAGTTAGGTCGCATTAACAAAAATAAATTTGACCAACCAGCACCAGTACCAGTTTCAGTAAACCAAAAGGTCGTGCCATCTAACCCACCATCTCCACAACCTGCGCCACGTTCTGTTCAAAATACACAACCACGTCGCGTAACTCAGACTGCACCACAACCGATTAGGAACTATACTCAGCCACCAACACGCACGAGTTTTTCTCCAAGATCCTCTATATCTGCACGGACAGTAACGCCCCTAGATCCCCTTGAACAATTGAACAAACTCCGAGGCATCGGTTCTTACGGCAAAATCGCATACGCCGAAACTAGCACCAGTAAACAATCTTCATTAGATCCGGATCTTTCTCAAACTCAAGCAATTCAAAATCAACCGAATGAACAAAATGAACAAACAAATACAAATAATTTTGACCAAACCACGCCGCAAAACTCAAGCGAGTCGATTGAAAAGATCCGCCCCAGGTGGCAAGCAACTTCTAAAGTTAACAAGATTACTTTAGCTAACAATTATTTACCTCAAGAAAGCCAAATTCTCCGAGGTAAACAAACTCGCTACCTTACCGTTGGCACTTTTGCTAGTGGTGTCCTTGTTACATCTTTAATTCAAGCCACAGTTAATAATTCAGGGCAGACACAGACACAAACACCAACCTCTAATAACACTAGGTCTGTCGCTAGACTGCAAGAGGATTTACGCGATAACTATGGGCAAGTGGCAATCCGTTCGGGAACAATGTTTGCAGTCGAGTTAGGTTCGGTTGATGGCGGCAGTTACGCTGTCGCTTATGTCAGAGCGATCATCAAAGATAATACAGAATATCCTATTTCTGCGGGTGCGATTTCCGTGACAGGAGTTGGTGGTAAACCCCTCTTGGCTCGAAGATTTCAAGACAGGGGTGGCGAGATTGCCCGTAGTGACTTGTTTGGTGGCGCTGTCTCTGCATTAGGGAAGGTTGGGGAGATTATAAACCAACCGGATAGTGAAGAAGAAATTTCTGATGAATTCACAGGCAGGATTCGCAAACGTAGTAGTGGCAATCAGCGCAATCTCACAGGTGCGTTAATGTCAGGGTTTTTTGGTCAAGTTAGCCAAAACATCAGCCAACGTAATCAACGTAATACTCAAGAAATTACTTCTCGCCCTAATACTTGGTTTATTCCACAGGGAACCAAAGTCACTTTTAATGTAAATCGTTCTTTGGAGTTGCCATGAAAAGCGTAATTAACACAGTTACAAGCGGCACTCTAGCGTTGGCGATCGTTCTGACTCCACTATCCACAATTGCCGCACCAGTCGTTCGCACCATCAAACAAACTCAAGCTAGTGGCCAAGGTGCAATTTTACAAACTATCAACGTTTGGAATGGTCACGGTGTAGCAATTTCATTTTACGAGCTTGGCGAAACTATCAAAAAAGTTTGGTTAGACGACCCATCGCAAATTCTGCTTGACACAGATGGTTGCTTAGAGGGACTGGATCAGAATTGCTCTAATCCCGGTGCAGGGCTGATTCATCTGCGGCGGATCTTGAGAGTAAACATTCCCGGAATACCGCAAACATCTACCACTTTGTTAACAGTAGTTACGCAGTCATCCTCTGGTGAACGCAAGACTTACAGTTTTCGGCTAGCAACAAGTAATGGCACTCCTAAATATAGTCAGGTGGCGATCAAGGCTGATGTGGCACGAGAACAAACAACCCCAAAACCTCAATTGCAATCATTAGTTAAAACACAGCAAACAATTAACCAAATTCGAGGCGGTATTGTTGTCGCTATTAAAAGTGCATGGATAAATCAGCAAGATGAACTACACCAGCGCTTGCAAAAGTTAATCGGTTATTTACAAGCAGGTGATGACATTTCGACTGCTGCTAATAAGGCTTCTATCTCTCAAGAGTTAGTTAACAAATTAATTGCTTTGAGTAAGAGTTCTGATAATTTAACGCAAGGTAATGGCTTATGAAATCATCTTTACGACCCAATAAAAACGCCTTACGTTACTTCATTTTTTTGGGGTTAGTAGGTAGCTTATTGATTCATAGTTTCATAAGATATGGGCTATTGAATTCTTTTGTAGGCTTTTTGCTGCCCAAGGCTTCAGCACAAGTACCCGTTATCAATTCCCCTAATGGGTTTACTCCTGATTGGTCGCGTTTGAAGTTCAGCGACATGATTATTTCTCTTAGCGGCAGTGTTACCTACCCAGGCACAAGAGGTACAGAAACTAGAACTTGGACGGCAGGACAAAGCATTAGCGAGTTTATGGAACTGGGAGATTTTGAAACACCTCAATTAGCAATAGAAAATTTAAATCTCTCAACCATAGCTTCAGTACAAGGAATCAATTTAAGTAGGTTAACATTAGATGATTTTCAATTAACTCAATGGCAAACTTTACCATCTTTAACCAAAGCGATTCCTGGCTTAGGTAATAGAAATGTTACAAGTGTTAAACCTGTCAGCGATTTCTTGAGAAGATTTGGAATTACTGGGGGCACAATAGGTAACGCCAGCCGAGATTCTCGTTTACGTGACGTTCCATTAGGAAGAGTAATAAATTTAAAAAATTACTCACTAACATCTATTTCCGACATTGAAAACACATCTATTGATAGATTTGGGAATTGGCAAGACTCCAAAATTAATGGAGTACCTGGATTGTCCACTCTCACCTGGGATAACCTACCAGGACTGCGAACACTTGACCTTTCATTTGTTGCCAAAGTTGATCTGCCATTGGGAGATATTGAAGCTAACCGTACCCGCTCCATATCTGGTAGCTACCAAGATGGCTTTAATGTTCCCTGTCTACAAAATAATTGCGCTCATACGGAAATGTCCGGCATTGGTAAGACTACTGGAACACAGTGGATATCCGGGAAATTCCAAAAGGTTAATGGTGGATTTGGCATTTTAAAAGCCCTTAATGATGGTAAAGAGCCTACTGGTCGAAACCCCTTTGGCTCTAGTTTTAAGCAAGTTGTTTGGAATATTTATGAAGGCAGTGGAAAGGTGGAGACTACTATGTTCTTCCGTATTTGTAAAACCATCCCTTTCATTGGTCGCACTTGCAGTCCATACTTCATAGGGCCTGTACCTTTTATTGAGTACCAAGAGAAAGACCCCATCGTTCTTGGTCAACCAGAATAGGGTGTTGGGGGTAGGGTGTTGGGTGTTGGGAAGACGGTATTGGTGGGGGCAAGTGACCCACTGGTTATTGAGGCTAATTCTTCCCCTATACCCCAGTTAGAGTCGATGTCCGTATTGCTACGGCGCACCTCTCCTTCAGAACCG
>NZ_JAYGHD010000395.1:0-12964 GCF_034932245.1 Nostoc sp. UHCC 0251 | reverse complement strand
GGGGAAAGAAAAAACCTTTACCCTTTACCCTTTAACCTTTTCCCAAAACCCAATTGCGAGTTAAAAATGCTTAACCGAGCAGTATTGGGATTTATCCCAATACTTAACCTTAATACTTTCATTTTGATTTAGGACGAGGAAATTTAGAAGGTGGCTTAAAGTTTTCTACTGGCACACCCTTAAGTGCCTTCTGCATAAAATCACGCCAAATAGGAGCAACCATACCTCCGCCTGTGGCGCGGCTAGATAATTGTCGATTGTTATCCCTCCCTACCCAGATGGCAGTCGTTAACTGCGGTACAGTCCCAATAAACCAAATGTCCTTCTCTGAGGAGGTTGTACCCGTCTTTCCCGCAACTGGACGGCCTATAGCTGCACCTCTACCAGTTCCTTCTTGAACTACTGTTTGCATCACGTCTAAAGTTGCTGCTGATGCCCAAGGGTCAAGCACTAGCTGAGGTTTAGGAGTATTATCTATTAACACATTACCACTACCGTCAGTAACACGGGCAATAATCGTTGCAGGCGATCGCCAGCCGTAATTAGCAATAGTCGCATAAGCGCTAGCCATTTCTAGCGGTGTCACACCGATCGCACCTAGCGGTAAAGAACTCACAGGTAACATTGGACTCATAATTCCCAAAGTACGGCAAGTTTCAATAACTTTATTCATACCCACAGCTTTGCCAATCTTGATTGCAGGAATATTACGAGACAGAGCCAGAGCAGTGCGAACTGGTATTGCTCCCATAAAACTATTATCGTAGTTTCGGGGAGAATACCAACCATTACCATCACGGTAACTAACTGAAGTATCTAGAATTGTTGTACGTGGTGTAAATTTACCACTAGCAAAAGCAGTATAGTAAACAAACGGTTTAAAAGAAGATCCTGGCTGACGGTGGGCTTGAGTTGCTCGATTAAATTCGCTAGTTTTTGAATCTACACCACCCACTAGTGCTTTAACAAAATGTGTGCGAGGATCAATTGCCACTAGAGCCATTTGATTATTATTTAATCCCTGACGTTCAAGGGTTCGATGCCACTTCTTAATAGTTTTTTCTGCCATCATTTGGAAGCTAGTATCAACTGTGGTTTGTACATGCATTCCGCCTTTAAGCAATGTTTCACGCCCAAACTTTTTAATTAATTCCTGAGCTACAGTATTTGTAACGTAAGGCAAAGCGCTACCTTGAAATGACTTGATTTCACCAAGTTTAATTTTTTGCTTGAGGGCATCATTATACTCTTGTTGGCTAATCCAATTCAGTTCTAACATTCGCCCCAATACTTCTTTTTGTTTTTGTTTTGCCAGCTTCATGCTGACAAACGGGCTAAAATCTTCTGGAGCTTGAATTAAACCCGCCATCATTGCTGATTCGCCCAAAGTCAAATTTTGCGCTGATTTTTTAAAGTAAGTGCGTGCTGCTGTCTGAACACCATAGTTATTGTGACCCCAGTAAACTTGATTGAGGTACATTTCTAATATTTCATCTTTACTAAGAACTTGCTCTAACCGAATTGCTAATACTGCTTCTACTATTTTTCGGGTAAAAGCACGTTTTTGAGATAAAAAAATATTTTTCACTAACTGCATGGTGATTGTAGAACCACCCTCTCGCACTTCCCCAGATGTCAAATTGACTAATGCAGCGCGTCCAATACCACCAGGATTAATACCATGATGCTCATAAAAGCGACTATCTTCACTAGCTAATACTGCTCGTTTTAAATTTGGGGAAATTTGATCTAAAGGCACTATTTGGCGATTAGCTTCCCCGTGTATACGTGTTAAAAGCTTGCCTTTAATATCATAGATATAAGTTGTTTCTGAGGGTATAAAGTTTCGTAGTTGTCTAACATCTGGCAGATTACGAAAACTAATAGATAAACCCACTAGTCCTCCAGCTAGCACAGAACTCGATAGCATAGTAATTGATAGGAGCGTGCCACCAGTTACCTGACCGACTTTTTTAAAAAATTCAAAAATAGGTAAAGTCTGAACTTGTGATTGTTTATCTTCAAAAGTTTTAAATGATGACACGGCAATTTGATTTCCTCACTTATTAAATCCGGTTTTATCTTCTATATAAATATAAATAAGATACATAAAAACAAAAATTCTCCAAATAAACAGTTAAATTTATTTGAAGAAAATTTAGTGTGATGCATAATTGCATAAGGAGTTGATTTTAAACATTATTTTAACAAGTAGCTGTGGAGAGAAAGGGCAAAAATCGGGTAGAAATCGGTTAGTAATAAAAATAATTTTGAATTAAGCTTAATATTGGATTGGAAAAATCTTTACTTTGATGTCAGGTCTTGGATAAGATATGGACTCTGAATCATTAATTGATTTTTTCTATGAAATGGTCACTGGAAAGGAAATGGATTGTCTCTGGCTTTGGCTTGAGCTTATTATTAATGGGTACAGCTAGTCTGATTTCTTACCAAAATGCTACTCAGTTAATTGAAAGTAGCAATCAAGTGAAGGACACACATGAGGTAATGAAAAATGTTATTGACATCTTTGCTACACTAACCGATGCAGAAGCCGGACGCAGGGGTTATATTCTTTATAGAGAGCAATTAGAACTCAAACGTTACTATCAGGCAATGCAAAGCCTGGATGCCAAAGTTAAAAAATTGCAGCAACAACTTGCTGATGACTCTTATCAACAGCAGCAAATAACGAAGCTAAAATTCCTCATTGCTCAAAGAGTTCAATTATCGAAACAGTCGATTAACCTCAAAGAAGTAGGTAAATCAAGCTTTGCTATTCAAGCACCTCTACTTACTCAAAGTAACCAAAACCGTAATCAAATCCGCGAAACGCTTACCCAAATGCAAGCTAGGGAGGAACAGTTACTACAAATCTCGGTGAGACATTCTCAAGAGAATATCCGCAACCGGATGTTGATTGAATTCCTCGGTACTTTCTTGAGTTTTGCCATTTTATTAGGCGTTTATGCCTTGCTTTATCAACAATTAGTAAAGCGCCAAGAAGCAGAAGCTATTCAACAGACTTTAGCTCAAGAAAAAGAACTTAGCGAATTGAAGTTACGCTTTTTTTCAATGGTATCCCATGAATTTCGTACACCATTGAGTATTATATTGGGATCGGCTCAACTATTGGCTCAAAGTAATCAACAGTGGACGGAAGAAAAGAAACTTAAAAATCTATATCGCATTCAATCTTCTGCTAGATCAATGAACCAGTTACTAACCGATATTTTAACTTTGACTAGGGCAGAAGCTGGGAAATTAGAATTTCATCCAGAACTGATAGATTTGGAAGCATTTTGCATTAATTTGATAGAAGACCTCCAATTTTCTAATCTCCAACAGCATACTATTAAATTTATCAGCCAAGGTAATTGTACCCATGCAAAATTAGACGAAAATATACTTTATTCAGTTCTGAGTAACTTACTCTCAAATGCAATTAAATATTCACCTCCAGAGGGAAGTATTTTCTTAATTCTTAGTTGTGAATCATCCGCAATATTTTTCCAAGTTAAAGATAATGGAATAGGAATTCCTGGTGAATTTCAAGAGCATTTATTTGAGCCTTTTCATCGTGCTAATAATGTAGGCAAGGTTGTTGGCAGTGGACTAGGACTTGCTGTGGTGAAAAAGTGTTTAGAAATACATCATGGAGAAATTTATGTAGATAGCGAAGTAGGAGGCGGAACAAGCTTTACGATAAAATTTCCCCAACAGGGAACAATAATAGTCAAAAGTAAATTAAGCAGTCATGATTAAACTTAAATTTTCTTGCTTATAAGGTTTTCATCCTTACTATTTAACAAATTAATTCGAGAGAAAGATGTCAAAAATATATCTGTTTATACAAAATATTATTATAAATAACTCACACTAATTTAGAATTAACAATGCCACACGTATTACTTGTAGATGATGAAGCAGCTCTTTGCGACAGTCTCACCTATACACTACAAAAAGAAGGTTACACGGTGACTACAGCCGCCGATGGACATAGTGCAATCAAACAGTTTCACAAGCAAGTACCAGATGTAATTTTGCTTGACTTAATGTTACCGGAAGTTGACGGTATGGAAGTTTGCTGGCGGATTCGGGCATTTTCCAATGTACCTATCGTCATGCTCACAGCTAAAGATGAGGATATTGATAAAATTTGGGGGTTAGAAGCAGGTGCAGATGATTATATTACTAAGCCCTTTAACACCCGCGAACTACTAGCACGCATGAAAGCAGTGTTGCGTCGTCGTTCTGGGGAGCAGCCTTCATGAGAGGCTGGATACCTGGGATTAAATTAAATACAATTTATGCCCAGCTGTTAGGTACATACCTCATGCTAACAGCTTTTGGAACGATAAATATTTGTGTCCACAGCCGTCACGCGCTAACCACCTTTGCTTTGTCTCCAGTAGTGCGATCGCTTCTGGGTTGTGGGGCTGAATGCTTTACAGTAGGTACTTTTTGTGTAATGTCGTTTAATTTCGTTTTTTAATCAAAAATAGAGATTAAGCATGTCAAGTATATTTGCTTATGCTTCTTCAGATAGAAGTTGGACTTTTTATAAATTGGTAGGCTTTAACAAGGAAATTTATTTTCGTTGATGTAGTTTCAAAATAAGCACCTATATACGTTTTAGCAATGCCTAGCAACTTCTTTATATCAGACAAGGAAACAGAAAAAATATTTTGCACAGAACTAGTTAAGTATGGTGTGGAATACGAAAAAGCTGTTCTTACTGCTAAAATATTAGCTTCTGGTAAACCAGATGAGCTTTTGTCACCAGAAGAGATAAGAATTGTTAAAGAAGCTTGCGAAAAGTGGTTTGTACAAAATAATCGCTATAAAAAATTGAAATCTTTTGAAAATAATTCGGTGTAAAGATAATCATCTCAAAAGCATTTTGCCTTGAGATGCTATTAATTTAATGAATGAATATTATTAATTTATATCTTTTGGGATTGAAACAAATCTTAATCCTGCTGAGTTTCAAATATTCCTGGTTTAAAAATGCCGATAAGTGCGTCAGTGTCCAGCATGGACGGGAACCCGCATTTCTCACAAGCTTCAAACGTTTGATAGAGCAGAGGGGCAGAGGGGCAGAGGGGCAGAGGAGAAAAACTTACTGTAACTTCTCCCCAGCTCCCCTGCTCAGGAGCAGGCCTTGAGAAGTGTGGTGAGAAATCCGAGGGGAAGTGTCATAGGTCTTTACAAACCTTCTTCCCCTAATGGAGATGGAGTTTCTACCAATTCGCAATGGGCTAACGCCCCGCTTCGCTCTAAGCAAAGCTATGCCGCAGGCTTTACGCAATTCGCAATGGCTATGCCCCGCTTCGCTAAAGCAATGGGCTACGCTAACGCAATTACGTTTTGTAACGGCGATTTAGACCTCGACACAACACGCGATGCTTGATAGAACCAGGGGACTGAAACCCCTGAACTAGGTTCAACCCAGAGTCAGATCATATTACTAGTAGAATCGAGATCACACTTCAATTAGTTTATCTCGACTAAACTCAATATTTATACTTCAATCTAACAAATACTCCCATAGGAACTGAAGTTATGGCAATGAGGAGAGGAGATCGCAGAGATTCTAATCATGACAACGCTGTTAATAATCCTCGCTCACACCAGAAAGAACCAGTTTCTTATCATGAGCTTAAACTTTCATTGATGACTGTTCGCGCCAATCTTAAAGAAGCTTCATCTCAACGTGATGAAGCAGAACAACGTGCAAAAGAATATCAAGAAGCTGCAACCCAACTAGTTCATGTTCAGCAAAAAATTCAAACTTATCAAATCGAGGCTAATGAGCTAAAAGAGCTTGTTGCTAAAAATCATCGCTTCTATACTGATGAGCAAGAAAATCATCAAAAGACGCTTTATCTTTACAACGAAGAAAAAGTAAAAATATCCCAGATAGTTAATGTTCATCAGCGAGAGATGCAAACTTGCCAACTCGAAGCTAATGAGCTAAAAGAGCGAGTTACTCAAAATTACCAGTTCTATATTGATGAACAACAAAGTCATCAACAAACTCTCTGCCTCTACAACGAAGAAAAAGCAAGAGCGACTGAATTGCTTACGAAATATGAGGTAGTAAACTCTGAACGAGGAATGTATTTGACTTTATATAATGAGTCTAAAGCAGAACTCAAGCATGAGCGACGTTCCAAAGCTAGTATTAAAGGATGGGAAACTCGCCGGAAAGGCGAGAATGAACGACTAAAACGGGAAATTGCTCAGATGGTTGTGCTACTGCGTGAATCCTTAGAAAGTAAGGATGAAGCAGTGAACAGTCTTTATGTTGTAGCAGAGCGTATGGATCGGATTCAATCTCTAGTTGATTCGGTAGAAGAAGAAACAACTAACAATCCTATGGGTTTGGTACAAAAGTTTAAACGTATCTGGCTGGTAATTAAAGATATACTTTCTGAATAAATAAGCATACTCATGAGCAAAAAATCACTCCCAACCACGCGAAAACAAGGTAAAGCAAGGCTGGGAGATCAAATTCGCAGTATTGCTGATCGCCTTAAACAAGAGACTGATGTACAGATAAAAGCAACTTCTAAGATTTTAGGGGCTGCTGCTCAAATTGCCGAAAATCATGATCGACTTATTAGTGAAGTAGTTGATATGGTTGAGTCAGACCTGAATCTAGAAAACCAAGCATCTCAAAAGCATATTTATAGTGTTGATATTTTAAAGCAACAGTTTAAAACATTACGGGATGCAAAGGCTCACTTCAACCTGAAAGTTAGTAGTTGGGAATCACTAGTTAATAGATTAAACGTTATATCTTCTCAAACAACGATAAGCAATAATCAACCTCAATCAAATCAGAGTTTGATAGACCATGATGTGATAAATAGTGAAGATAATTTCAATGGTATTGAAAAATTAACAGTTTTTTTAGAACCTGATGTTGCAGAAATGTTTCCCAATTCGGAAGCAGTAAATGAAGCCCTACGTTTTCTAATTAGAGTTACAAGTAAAAATCGTTGAAGCATTTTAGCAACTTTATAGAAAAATATCTTTTTTCTATAAAACTGGGTATCTTTTTCTCCTCGTACTGCTAACTCATAAGGCGTAACACCATCAGAGAGCGATCTGTAACTGGTACACTTTGAGAGCCTGAAACTAATTTTCCCCGATCTAAAAAGCGAGGTTCATTAGTGTCAATTACTATTTCCCATACATTTTCTTTAAATTCATTGGGTAAAGCAAACTCAATTAACTCGTAGTGAGCGTTAAAAAATAGCAGAAAACTTTCATCAATAATCCGCTCACCACGAGTCCCTGGAGTAGCAATCCCCTGCCCATTCAAAAAAATCTCCATTACTTTGGCATAACTAACTAGCCACTGCTTCTCAGTCATTTTGCTGCCATCAGAATTAAACCAAGCAATATCATTAATACCTAAACCGTGAATGGGGCGACCTTGAAACCACTTACGCCGTCGAAATACTGGATGCTGATGGCGAAAATTAATTAGTTCACGGGTAAAGTCTAGTAAATCCGCGTTCGCTTTTTGCAAATCCCAATGACGCCAAGAAATTTCATTGTCTTGGCAGTAGGCATTATTATTACCCTTTTGACTACAGCCAATTTCATCTCCCTCTAATAGCATTGGTACACCTTGAGATAGCATTAGAGTTGCTAAAAAGTTTCGTCGTTGCCGTTCGCGCAAACGCATTACTTCTGGAGCGTCGGTTTCGCCTTCTACTCCACAATTCCAGGATCTATTATGGCTTTCACCATCTCTATTGTCTTCCCCGTTTGCCTCGTTATGCTTTTCGTTGTAGCTGACCAAATCATTTAATGTGAAACCATCATGAGCAGTGATGAAATTAATACTTGCATTTGGGTTACGTCCGTTTGTTTGATACAAGTCAGGGCTACCAGTAAAACAGTAGGCAAATTGTCCTAAACTATCATCTGCACCCCGCCAAAAATCTCTGACTGTATCCCGATATCTTCCATTCCACTCAGACCAACGCAGTGGAAAGTTCCCGACTTGATAGCCGCCTTCTCCTAAGTCCCAAGGTTCAGCAATCAGCTTCACATCTGCCAAGATTGGGTCTTGATGAATAATATCAAAGAAAGCTGATAGGTTATCTACCTCATATAATTCCCGTGCCAGCGCCGAGGCTAAATCAAAGCGGAAACCATCTACATGCATTTCTATTACCCAATAGCGCAGGCTATCCATGATTAACTTCAGAACTTGAGCATGACGCACATTCAGAGAGTTACCGCAGCCTGTAAAATCCATGTAGTAGCGAGGATCATCCTTTACTAAACGGTAATATACAGAATTATCAACACCTCGCAAAGATAGCGTTGGCCCGAAATGATTTCCTTCGCCAGTGTGGTTGTAGACTACATCTAAGATCACTTCAATTCCGGCAAAATGTAGTGCCTTGACCATTTGCTTGAATTCGGTGACTTGTTGTCCCGAAGTCCCACTAGCACTGTAACTAGAATAAGGGGCAAAATAGTTGATAGAATCGTAGCCCCAGTAATTGCTTAATCCTTTATCTTCTAAATGTCCTGGATGAGATAGAAAGTGATGTACTGGCATCAACTCAACTGCTGTAATTCCTAATTGCTGTAAGTGTTGAATTGCAGCTGGATGCGCCAACCCGGCATAAGTGCCACGCAACTCTTCTGGAATAGCTGGATGTAGTTTAGTAAAACCTTTGACGTGAGTTTCATAAATAACAGTTGTATGCCAAGGTGTATAAAGCAGTTTATCGCCTTCCCAATCAAAGGATTGATCGACCACAACACACTTGGGCATTATTTTGGCATCATCTATTTCAGAAAAAACTAAGTCTTTTTCCTCAGCATCTAGAGAGTAGCCAAAGACAGCTGGATCATTACTAAACTCACCATCGATTGCCTTAGCGTAGGGGTCAATTAATAGTTTATTTGGATTAAATCGATGACCTGCTTCCGGTGCCCACATTCCATGCACTCTAAACCCATATTTTTGACCTGGGCCCACTCCTGGTAAGTAACCATGCCAAACAAAATTGTTTTTTTCTGTCAAAGGTAAGCGAATTTCTTCGCCATCGTTATCAAATAAACAAAGTTCTACCCCTGTTGCATTTTCCGAAAATAAAGCAAAGTTCGTCCCTTTACCATCCCAACTTGCACCTAAAGGATATACATTGCCTGGCCATAAAGTTAGATACATAAGTAAATTTTTAATAATTAGTTTTTCGGCAAAGAATTAATTTCGATTTCCTTTTGAATAATTAGTTAAACTTTAAAGTTACTAATAATTCAGTTAAGATCGCTAACGTTTTAATTTAACTTATAAATAATATTATTTACTCTATCAGTAGTAATAGAAATTTCTATTCCTTAAGTAGTGAAAATTGAGGTAAAGAGCAAGAGGCAGGGGGAGCAAGGGGAGAAAAAATTGGATAGTGACAAGAGCGACGTAGGAGCGTCATTGCGTAAAGCCTGCGGCATAGCTTTGCTTAGAGCGTAGCGGGACAAAGCCCATTTGCGAATTGGTTTAATTCTTGGGCGTTGCTGATTCCATGTATGAAAATGATTTTGCATAATACCAAAATCCTTGTAGAGACGTAGCAGTGCGACGTCTCTACATCCAGATTAATACTTTAATTCAGCAACGCCAGTTCTTTGATGTCCCTAACTATGGAAATATGACAGCATGTCTTTTGACACAATTTTACTCTTACAGCAACAATACTACGTAGTGACTGTTTTTACTTGGTGTGAGAGAGAACGTGAAAAAGGATTTTTTGTTGCTAACAGTTGCTTTACCGAGTTTACTGATAGTGTCTCCTAGTTATGCGGTTGAGAGTGAAATTGAGCAGAGAAATACTAATAAATCAACCGAAGTTACTTCAGATATTCCGAGTTTGAGTGAAATCGAGCTACCTGCTATTAATGCCGAATTATTAACTCAACAATCTATACCGATTGAAGTTAATCCAGAAGAAACTCAGCCAGAAACAGAGCAATCTCCGAGCGATGATGCAGACATTTCTATAGAAGTGATCGCAGAACCAGATAACTTACCTCAATCTACACCAACTTACGTAATTGATAAAGAAGAGATTCAAAAGCAGGGCGCTACAAGTTTAGCCGATATTTTGAAAAGAATGCCTGGTTTTGCGATCAATGATGTAGGTCATGGTGCAGATATTCATACAGGTACATATTACCGGGGAGCCTCAATTAATCAGTCTGTATTTTTGATTAATGGCAGACCAATTAACAATAATGTCAACACTTATCATGGTGGAACTGACTTAAATAGTATTCCTGTAGAGGCTATTGAACGAGTGGAATTATATAGCGGGACAGCCTCCGCATTATATGGTTCCTCTGTTTTTGGGGGAGTTGTGAATATCATCACCAAGGAAGGTTATGGCAAACCTAAATTGAACGCTAGCGCAGAATTTGGCTCATTGAGTTTAAATAATCAACAAGTGACCTATGGTGGTTCCTCTGATAATGTCAAGTACAACTTCAGCTTTGAAAGATTCTTTATAGACAACCGTTACCGTGTCCCTGTAGGTGCAGCAAATCGTGATGAACAGGGATTTTTATCAAATGCAGACACAGCTACAAGTACTTACTTTGGTAGCATTGGAGTAGATTTAGATCAGAAAAATTCTTTGAATTTAGATGTTACTGCACTCAGCAGTCGTCGCGGCTTAATTTATTTTGGTTTTCCTCTGCAAAGAGATAGATTAGACCACGATGGTTTAAATATTGGCTTATCCTGGAAAACTCGGCTAGGTAATGGGGAAAGCTCCAATCTTACAACCTCAATTGGTTATAACCAAGATTATTTCAGCACCTATGGCCCCACAGGAGAATTTTACCGTACAGGAGCTTTAGATACGCAACAACTCACAGCCAGGGTAGATCATGAGTGGAAAATTACTTCTAATAATAAATTGCGCTGGGGATTAGATTTGAAAAACACCGACTTAATCGGTGATGTTTTGAGTACGAATCCTGCTAGGATTGCCGAAAACGAAACTGAAGATAGAAGTTTGTTCAATACAGCTTTATTTGCTGTCAATACTTGGAATATTAGCGATAATTTTCTGATAGATTTAGGGCTAAGGCAAAGTTTTGACAGCCAGTTTGGAGATTATCTTAACCCTAGTGTTGGGTTACGTTATGCCGTCACACCAATAGTAGCAGTGCGTGGAAGTTGGGCAGGGGCACAACGCAATCCTGGGTTAGATCAATTGTATGTTTATGATACAGTTCATGGTTGGAATCCTAATCCTGATTTAAGACCGGAAACTGGCTCTACTTGGAGTGCAGGAGTAGATGTCAATTTTTCTCAAAATCTGATTGGACAGTTTACTTACTTTGGTAGTAGTATAAGCGATCGCTTGGGAGTCATCGCCGGCAGATGGGAAAACATTGGATTAGTAGATACCAATGGTTTAGAAGCAGCTTTGCAATTCAGAATTGCGGCTGGCTGGTCAACTTTCCTCAACTACACTTATACAGATGCTCAAATAAAAACAGGTTCAGAGAGTGGTTTACAGTTAGGTTTGATTCCCTACTCTGTACTGCAAACTGGCGTGGGTTATCAAAATTCCGGTTGGCAGGCTAACTTGTATGTTACTTACAATAGTGGCGCTCGCAGAGCCTTCTTCACTAACCCTGGTGACACTATTACAGATTTCGCGCCATCTTTCGTGAATTTGGATTTGACCGGTCGTGTGCCTTTAACTAGCAATTTAGGACTGACAGTCTATTTAGAAAATCTCCTCGGTGAGCAATATGAGCGAGTTAATCGCATATATAGTCCTGGATTTACTTTTCGTGTGGGTTTAAACGCCAGTTTTTAGGTATTAAATGTAGAGGTTTTGCATAAAATCTCGGCGTTCTCTGTGCTTCTGCGGTTTAAAAGTTATTTATTGAACCACAGAGGTGCAGAGAACACAGAGATAAAGAAGAGCTTTTTGGTAAAAACGAGGCACTGCGATGATACAACATGGTGCGTTAGGTTAAAGTCATAACGAACCCTACGGTTAAGGCAAGAGACGCGATGAATCGCCGTCTCTACAATAATCAATCAAAAAACCTTAACCGAACCGGATTGTAACGCACCCTATTTAAAATTTATTTTTAATCCGAAATCTAAAATTCAAAATTGCTATGAGAGCCAAAATTGAAAATAAAGTGCTTTTTGTCCACCATGAAGATTTACCAGAGTTTAAGAAAGGTGGCTCGGTGGTGCGAAACTCTTATTTCTGGGCGCTACGTTCTATTGCTGGTAAAGCTTCGCGTTATCGTGATTGGGAATACGAAGCGGAGGTTTGGCTAGCGCTTTCACGAATGCTTTTGTCGTTTGCTGAATCTGGATATTTAGGTATTAGAGAAACTTTGCTGGAGTTTCCTTTATCTCAAGGGGAAATTCCTAGTTTGCTGCGAGATGTCTCTACATTTGAGTAAGGATGCATAGCTTTTGTTTGCGGAAAACACCAAAATGAGTAAGTCAAATGAGCTTTTACTTACGGAAAACTCTAAAATGAGTAAGTAAACTGGGGTTTGAGAAAGCCAAATGAGCTTTTGCTTGCGGAAAACACCAAAATGAGTAAGTAAACTGGGGTTTGAGTAAGTCAAATAAGCTTTTGCTTGCGGAAAACTCTAAAATGAGTAAGTAAACTGGGGTTTGAGTAAGTCAAATGACCTTTTGAGAAAGTCAAATGAACTTTTGTGAAAGCATTTAAGTATTTTGAGAAAGTAATCAGGTATTTTGAGAAAGCAATTAGGCATTTTGATAAAGTAATCAGCAAATATACTTGACCAGGAGAAGAAAAGAAGATGGAGAGACAAGGGGGAAGAATTACTGTAAGTCTTGCTCTTTGTCCGCTTGTTCTCTTGTGCCTATAGGATTACTATTTGATTTTTGAACAAAGTTAAGTATTGTAGGGTGCGTTAG
>NZ_JAYGHD010000394.1:0-13034 GCF_034932245.1 Nostoc sp. UHCC 0251 | reverse complement strand
CGTATTCATCCCGTTTCCACCGGCGTTGAACCCTCGTAAATTGGCAGAGGTATTGTTATTAAGTAACGGTTTGTAGTGATTTTCAAAAGTTTGAGCAATTCGCTCGCTTGTCACTCCGCGCCACGGGCCAGACCCGGATACCATAATGATGTCGTCTTTTGAGTAATTTCCAGTGTTGGCGCGTTCTCCCCATGCTTGCTCGTAATTCCGAGTGCTTGAAGGTGTTTTGGGGGACGCAGCTGATTTACCGATAAACTGGGTAGCTATTTGTGCCATCGCAATATCTTTTTTCATGTGTTCAGCGACGGCGGCGTTTATAGGTTCGAGTTTGGACAGTGGATTTGTTAGGGGCCGATCAGTCTGTTCGGATTTTTCCTGCTGAGTTTGTACTGTAGTTTTTTGTGACTTTTCAACTACATTGGTGTATGCTTCGCTGAGGGCTTGAATAAATGCGGATTCTTTACCCTTACCTTCCCACTGTTTATCCTGGGCGTTAGTTATATTGGTGAGGCGGTGCGTTGTGGGGGTTCCCCCCGTTGTAGCAACTGCCGTACAGTTTTCCAGCCATTCAGTTCCTCCGCGTTTGGCGATCGCCTCAGTTAACCGGGGGTGTTGTTCGAGTTTAGCTTGAAGTACTTCTACCATTAACTTGTATTCATCAGCTGATGGATGCAACTGCTTTTGGTGGTTAAATGCGTGTTCGGCAGATGCGTATGCTACTCCTTCAGGTTTTTGGCTGTGGTTCTCTACTCCATATCGTCCGGCGGGGGCTTCTGGATTATTATTGACTGAAACTTGGTAATCGTTTTGTAGCTTGCTTTGTTCTTTTGCGAGTGCAGTGGCAAGGCTGAGTGCTACTCCAAGTCCATCTTTGGAGTCGGGGCTGATATTTATCGGGGTGACAGTTTGTTTTTGGATCGCTGGGAATGGAATAATTTTGCCATTGACATAATCCCCTAGCGGCTCCATGAATAAGCCATATACCTGACTCTTACTCGCCTGGGTTTGGGTAAGTTCTTTCGGTGAATGCTTTTCCCATTTCGCCCAGGCTTGCTGGTAACTTGGATCTTGAATCATTTCGGGGGTAATTTTGTACTGCTTACCCACCCGGAAAGCAACTTGCCCGCCGTTTTTACCTTGAGCGATCGCAATATCTCCCTCTTTGACACCATAAGTTTTGTGGTAATCTACACCTCTGGTAGTATGTATCCTACCGTATCCGCGCATGGCATCGATGGTTGTATCAGCTGGTACTTTGGAAGGTTCGCCGTGCAGATGTAGCGAATAAACCATTGCTACTGATTTTCCAGATATAGTCGGGTTGTCTGGAATCTGAGGGTTAGCAGCGCGTGCCGCAGTGGAATTCCCGATGGCGATAATTTCTTCTACAGTTGGTTGGTTTAAAGGGTGTGAGGGTATGTTTCGGGTGACTTCTCTGAGGCTTGTATAACTGCGTTCTACTTTAATTTCTCCTCCTGGTGTCCACTCGTTAGTTTTGATGGTAAGGTCGCTGTTGCTTTGGACTATCGCACGAGGAGGTTGGTTTGAGGCGAGGAAGTTTTCAAATTTTTGGCGAACGCTATTTTCTCTGCCCAGGTCATTTTTAATTGACCAGATGTTGATAGACCATCTGCCAGCCTCAGTATTGAGGGCAGCGTGTTCGTTCTTGCAGTTAAAGCGGGTTACTGTACCCGACTCAAGTTTAAATTCTTGGTATGGTGCGTCCTGATTCTCCTCCCTAGTCCATGCCATTCGTTCCTTAGCAGCGCGATACCCCCAATCAGAATTTCCGATATTAATGCTGCGGGCTTCCGTCGCGGCGTAGGAGTCATCGCGGTGGTAGTTGATGCCAGCGCCGGGGTTTTCGGAGTAAGTGACCAGCACAATATCCGCATCAGGATATACCTGCTTGACAAGTTCCATTAACCTGTCGTCCTGTACCCCTGGCTTGAAGTCTTTATCCTTCAAATCCCATTTTGCACCGACCCATGCAACTTGTCTCAGTAGTGCGTAGTTGGATTTATCGTTTTCAAGTACGGGTTTGAGGTGGATTTCAAGGTGCGATCGCAATTGTTCTACTTTTTCCTCGCTTACCTTACCCAATATTTCGATAGCTTTAGTTTGATCCGCTTGGCGCGAGTTGGGTAGTAATATTGCTTGGTTCTTAGTTTCTGATTGTGTACCTGTTAATACTTGTATCTCAACCGCGTTTTGATAAACTTGTGAAATTCCTGCAACTGTAGCGTTAGTATTTGATTGAATGTTAGTTGTATTCTTTTCTGGTACAGCTTTCGCAGGAATAATTGGTACTGGAGAATCTTCTTGATTAAGCTCTCTGGGACGGTTAGGTAGTGCTTGTAGAGCTTTTTTGTACTCACTATTTTCTGGAATTTGGTTTAATTCTAAACGACTACCTTCAGCCGCAACTCTTTGATTTAACTCTGCACTAAGCTGTTCGTAGCGGTCAAATCCATCAACTTCACCGATATTAATCGGTTCTCCAAGTAAACTATTTAATTCTTCGTTTATTTTTTCACTAATCTCATTTTTATTAAAAATGAATGTAGCTGTGTTACTCTCAATAAAATAATGATTTTCAGTAGATTTTGATTCAAGCCAAGTGGCTACGGCGATCGCGTCTTGTGCGGGAACAACTAATCCGAGAGCTTCTTTAGTTTCTAAGAGCGATCCATCTGGAGAACTATATTCTTGGTTTGGGTTATAAAAATATACAGTTTGTTCTGGAACGACTGGAGGGATTTGTGACGGTGTATCTGCACTCTTGATATTACCACCAGCCCGGTCAATAAATGTTTGTTTTAATTCTGGACTAATAGTACTTTTATCGAGTACGAATACAGTCATACCTTTTTTTGCTTCAAACCGAGCTTGTGATCCGGGAAGCTGTTCGTATGATACTCCTACTTTTTCTAGATAATTTTTGGTTTTTTCGGCTATATTTTCATCAACTGCTAATCCTAAAAGTCCTACTAATTTTTGTTCTTTATCTTGGAATATGATTGTCGGACGTTCGTTAATTTTACCGAGTATTTGGTTCCGTTTTTCTTGCTGTTCGTTTCTTACAGGCTTTTCATTACTTATAAGCTGACTGCGTTTAACCCATTTGTCAGGATACTGTACTGTTTCTGGATTAATAGTTATTTTACAGGTACTTTCATTACTGGTAATCTGTACAGGGATACTAGTTCGTTGTTGGTTTAAGCGAATAATACCCGTATCAATTAGTTTTTGTACAGTGCTACTTTCTTTCCTTTGCCACTGTCTTTGTACATTTTCTCTATTTAACTCGGTTTCAAGGCGTTCAGTATGCTGACCAATAATACCGAGGGATTGATCGCCAATTTTAGCAATATAAACGTGCTTTTTATCAAATGCTCTAACTAAACTTTCTTTAAATGCTTGGTTGCTAATCTCCTGTTTTTTGTATTTTGGATTAGTAATATTAATTCGTAAAAAATTTCCCTTAGATGTCTCTGCTATTGCATAGGCATTTTGTCCGGTGATGATGGTTTGAATTTTAAGCTGTAACTGTTGCCCATTACCGGGTTTTTCTGCTAGCCAACCTTGAGCAATACCCTCTTTGATTGATTCCTTATCAATGTTGCCTAGTTTCTCAGGTTTATTACCATTTTGAAGATAAATGCTATAGTCTTCACGAATAAGATCAACCTTTTCAATTGTTAACATTACAGGTTCATTATTGAACCTCTGGGAATTTCCAAACTTATTAACTTCACCTACTTTGAAGGTAAGTTCTGGTAGTCCGGGTACTTTGGTTGTAACAGAGGTGGTATATACTTCACCTTTTTCAATGCTGGCAATAGCAACACTACCAATTGGTAGTCGGGCGTTACTTTGTTCTATATTGCCAAATGTTTTGTAATTACCTTCCTGATTCTGGAGTTCAATGACACTTTTTCCATCTTCAGCTAGATTAAATCGAATATTTTGAGGTTTATTCTCATGAAATAATTCACTACTCCTGTCGAAGCCAGTGATACTAAACTCATTAAATCTGAGTGTGTCTAACTGACTGATAATCTCTTCAGGAAAGGCAGCAAAGGCGAAATTAGAAACTTTCTTTTGGTAATCGCTACCTTTATCATTACTACTCTCACGAGTAGTTGATACTGCCCAAGTAGCAGCTGCCATTGCTAACTTTTGTCCTTCTGGAATTGAATTGGAAAATTCTTCTGCTATCTGGTAGGCTTTTTGGTAAAGAAGCTTAATTTGACCTTCGCTTAGTTCAGCTTGGAAGGCTATTTTGTTAGACGTTACTTCCTGTCCAAGTCCAATTCCTATTTCTTCGGGTTTGTTTTCTTGCTCCTTGGCAAGTGTTCCTAATGCCCTAAACTTGGGTTTGTTGTTCTCAGTCTCATCGTTAATTTGGGCATAAACTACATATTTATGCGGGCGGTTGCTGTTGCGCTTGTCTTCAGATATTTCTGATAGCTTGATTGTAACTTTATTAGCTTTCCAGATAAATTCGTTGTCATACTGTAAAAGGTTAGTTACACTTACTTGATTGCCGTTAACAAGGGTAATATTTGCAGACGGCCCTTTTTCAGTTTCTCTTTGTCTAGATAGCTGACTCGCTTGGTTAAAGGATTTGTCGAATTCTTTTTTGACAAGAGTAGCTCTTAATCGCTGTTCGTTAGAAAACTCGACACCTTTAAATAAAGCTTGGAATTGGGCGATTTCACGCGATTCGAGACGAGCTTTTTCAAAATACTGGTTGGTTTGAGCAATTAGTAATTCAACAGGCGAGTATCCTGTCGGTTGAATTGTATTGTCAATATAAACATCTTTTTTCTTATCCTTAATATAGTTAACTTCCCGGTGGAGAATCCGACTGTTGTTGCGGATAATTTCCATTTCGGGTTTTTTGGCACTTTTGAAGAGGTCAACTGCAATTTGGTTTTGAAATGCTGCCTCGGCAATCATTTCGCGGTACACCTGGGTATTGATGTTCATTGCTACTAGTGCATTGCTCTGGTTTAGGGGTTCTTGCCGAACAGTTTTGATAAACTCTTCCATGTAACCGCGATACTTGGCCGGAACCTCCTTCCCTTCAATACCCTTGGATTTTGCCCAGGCTTCTGTTTTAAATAAATCTTCATAGTGTTTGGCTACCTGCTGTATGTACTCAATTTGGTCTTTTTCGCTACCAAAGTTTTTCAGGATAGTAATTTCTGACTCTAACGCCTCGATTGAGGTAAGGTGATTGTTGATAACACCCACACTAATACCATCGCTCATGTGGATGGCGATTTCTTCAAATTCCGGCTGACTGCCATCTTCCTGGTAAAAAGATTGTTTTTTGAGTTTAACAGTTGGATCGTAAGCGTTTTCAGGCAGGTTGCGCTCTTTTGCCTCGGCAGTGAGGTTTGGATACTTGCTTGCCCGCTCAAAGCCAATACAATCACCATCGTAGTCGCGTGCCTGACGCTCTTGTTCGGACTCTTGAGGAAGAATTTCTAGTTCGTAACCAGCTGACTTTAGTTCTAAAATATACTCATTAAATTTGTTGGTAAACTCGATTTTGTCTTTAGTTTCGAGCTTGTCGATATTTTTATCTAAGTAATTTTCAATACCTTCTAATTGGAGATTTTTACTTTTGGCTTTAGGTAGGGCAGATTTAATTTGCTCGTTTAGACGGTTATAAATGCGATCGCTTGTTTCGTCCGAGACAGCGATCGCACCCGCGAGAGGTTTACCATCAGGCCCAAGGATGTCTTCTACAATTTTGTTAGTTGAGACGCACAGACCATTTGAGTTGAGGAAAGGGGAGCGGAAGTTGAGAACTTCTTCCCCATCTTGATAATGCGGGATGCAGATTTCCCCATTTTGCAGGTCTTTAGAGGGAATGACCATTGCCCGCTCAAATGTGAGCGTCTTGCCGATGGCGATTTCTTTCCACTCGTTTTGGACGAACCGGGCGAGTTCGCGCTGTACTTTCTCAGTTTCAAGAAGTTGACCCTCTCCTTGCAGGTCAGCTTTGATGAGTTTGTAAATGAAAGAGTCAGTAGCAATGCGATCGCCTACGGCGGGCGCTCCCGCGCCATCGCGCAAAGTCTCTAAATCTTCTACTACTGTTGGATCTTCTGCTGCTTGTTCTTCTAGCGTGGTTGCTTGTTCTTCAAGAAAAGCTTTCCGTTTCTCGTACTTTTCGCAGTAAAGTTGTGCAAGTTGCCGGGGGTCGTCCTGTACAACATTCAGCTTTTTGGCTTCAAGTTCTAGCTGTTCGGTAAAGTCTTTCAGCCCGTTAGGGAATGAAGCGAGTAACTGCGAGATAGCTGTTTTACCGAGTTCAGATTGTGATTTTTCACCTAGCCAGATATTTTGCCTGTACAGTCCAGGTTGAATTTGGGGCTTGCTTGGCCCATTAGGGTTGTCTTTATCAGTTCCCTTAAATGCAGATAAGGGAAGAATTAGGTCAATTTTAGTTGAGTTATTGGAGTCTTGATAATTGAGGATTTGGTCAAGGTTTACAGGGCGTAGTGTACCTTTGCCAAAGCGGTATTTGTTATCGTCTCCGTCTTGGTCAGTCCAGCCGAAACGGTGCTGAATTACTCGATATTTATCACCTTTTTGATGCTTGGTTAATTCGTGATATAAGTCTGTGGATATTTGCCCGTAACAGTCTCCTGTTAGCCGATACGCCTGATCGTTACTAATAACGCCACCATTTTCACCATTACTGTCATCAACAATTAGAATATTTAACTCTTTATTGACGCTATTTTTACACGAACCGAGAAAAATAGATCCGTAAGCACCTCTATCTTTGTTGTCAGGGCATAATTGTTTAATTCTATCTAGACATTCTTCCGGCCCATATAACAACCGTGTTTTTGATGATAATAATAATTTGTGAGCTTCAGGATGATTAATTAATTGTTCCACAGTAGACTTTTCGTCCATATGCCCAAACGAAAAGTTAGCCCCAGGAAAGAAATGTTCTATTAAGGTATTATTAAGTTCTTCTTTTAACAGTGAATCTGGATTAACCGTATTACCATCTGTATGAATCCACTGATTTAATCTAGTGTCAAAATGTTTAGCTTGAATTGTCATATACGAACAATTAAACTTATAAAATTAAATATAAATTTTTACTTTTTGGCACTGAAATACCCGTAGAGTTTAATTTTACTTTCTCTTTATCGGTAATCTATTCAACAAATTTCTAATTTCTACTAACAATTTATGGGTAATTAAAAATACTTTATTGTAGAAATTTTACTTAGCTTTTTATTGATAAATACTTATTCAGCGTGATGTCAAAGTTTAAGCATGATAAAAAAGATACAAATTACTGATTACTTTTTACTTAGTTATAAATCAGTAGTAACTTTTGTGATGTTTGTGATTATGGTAGTGTTTGTAGTTGTAGGCAGAATGACAATGTGTTAAAAACTCAAGACTAGATAGCATAGAGACATCACACTAGGGAGGCGATTAACACTGATGAGTATTATAGACAGTATATTCATGCAGATGTTTGGTCGCCCGAAGGGTATGCTAGGCAGGTTAGGTGGCATGATTATGGCATCCATAAATCAAGCGTTCACCTATTCGGTGATCGACCTGCTCGACATTCAGCCGAATGGCCAAGTGTTGGAATTTGGATTTGGCTCGCTAATTTATGGTTCACCATGTCGGTCATTTTATGCTCAAGCTCACTGCTGTACCTAACTTTCAAATATTGTTAATATTACGTGGATACCATCTACATGGAGGATACCAACCACACGCGATCGCCTCTTTATATTCTGACAAAGTATGATTAAAGTCTACTTCTAGAAATACCTTACCAGTATCAAGATCATGTTTAAAGTGGTAAGGTAAAAATACAGGTACATACCATCCTAATTCCTTATAAATATGGTTTACAACTCTGGCAAGAATGCCCAAATTCTAATTATTGTAAAGGTGTTTGTGAGGCATGGGATATACCACTAGAAATTGATGATGATAGAACAGGTGTTAATTTATATTTACCACACAATTATGATGAAAAAATATTTGCTAAAGAAATGAAAAAATATGGTTGGGCAGAAGCAGAAAGACTACCATTACATAGAGGTGAGCATTTCGATTTCTACACAATTAATGATGAATTATTAGTAATTGAAAATAAGTTTAAATACGGTTTCGCTATAGCAGTTGATATTCGTCGAAAGAAGTATATTCAAAAATGTGTAATTGATAAGCACGGTCTATGGTGGTGTACGAATGGTAGACCACCAAGGATTTAAAAATAAAGTGATCGCCTGACTCACGAGGTAATTAAAAATATTTAATGTATGTTAAGCCCTGTTTAGTTTGTACTTCACGGCAGCTTCGCCAATAGTGTCTTCGCCGAATCTATCCCTTGTTCTAGCTATTATTTTTCTTTAAACTAACTAGAACAAAGTTGCTTCATCAACTGAAGTTGCACGCTTATGCAAGACTATGTTTAAAAAACGATGGTTTGGTGTTGATAACGTAATTTTGTAGCAGTAATGAAGTAAATTTTCCCCTTTTACTGGTTTTATTGGTCGATGGGTATAATTTCATCGGTGTTGAAAACTTCAACTGTAGCATTTGGACTGTTCATATCTGTGGTTTGTTCGAGTAGGCGTGTTGCCTCCTCAAGCAATGCACTTGCGTTCTGAAGCAGTGTTCGTACCTGGGTTAACTTGTTCCGCCGTTCGATACCAAGTTGTGCTTCTATATACCGCGCATCATACTGATGGCTGAGATGAATTACCCGTACTTGTTGTTCTTTCTCTGAAGGTGCAAATATTGCGTTTTCGGCGGTTAGTTTATAGTACGAGTACGTACCACTGGGTCGTTTGACATTGTAGATGTGGAGTTCGCAACCAGGTGGCGCGATGTACTGTCCGTCAAAGTTGGTAAGTCCAGTACGAATATTATCTAATGTGGTGGCGATCGCCTCAATGGCCGGGATAACACTTAACGATTCTGGTGATTGTGGGCAACCGCGCCTCATCAGCATCATGATAGCGGCAGAACGACGGGTCAGGCGAATTTGTTCTTGATACTGGCGCATTTGTTCTTCCCGAATACGAACAAGTTCGAGTTCTTCATTGGGGCTTAGTTGAACTGCACTCCCACAGGTTTTGTAATTTAAGCAGTCACCAGAGTCTATGCCTGGGTATTGCATCATACTGGCACAGTCAAACCCAAGTCCGCATTTTTTCTTAGGCATAGCTTACACCCTTTAGTTCTAGTTACTTTTATAATTTAATATAGCTAGAACAAGGTAGAGTTATTTCCTATGGGGTTATGCGCAAACCCACAAAGATAAACGATATTAGGATTTTTTCACCTGAGTAGGATATCGTCTTTACGAAGTGTTCAAATTTGAACACTTCGTAAAGACGATAGTAATTCCCAACAGCTTTTTACCCACAGTCATAGAGGCACTGTGGATTAAGTTTTCTCTACCAACAGATTTACTATTGCTCAATACCTCTACCTCTTTGCGATAGCGAAGCGCTGCTGCGAAGCGCAGATCGCAACTTACCCATTAATGCTTCTTGGGTAAAGATACGCAAGCTTTCAATCTGCTCGATTTCGTTTGTTGTTAGTCGAGTTGGTATCTCTTCGTACCAGTTTCCCTGACTATAGCAGGTTTGCATCACAGGAGTATTATCCCCATGACGGTAAACAGTCAGAATATTGGCATCTAAGCTGGCACTCAATTCCCGTCCCTTGATACGGAAATTATTGGTAACAAGCATATAGTCAGTGATTGTAGAAGGCAGATATTTGAGGTTAGAAGGGAGAAGGTTAGGAAAAGGGGGAGTAGGGGAAGATTGCTCTTGCAGGATTTGTTGAGCAGTGGATAGACGGTTTTCTTCTGAAATATCCTGTTGTGGGTGTTGCTCCTTCAGATGCGGCTGTACTTTTTTCCTAACCTTATTTGCTTCCGACGTGGATTTATCTTGTAATTTTGGTTGTATTGTCGAAATTTGATCTGGATAATTACTATTTAGTACTTTTGTACTCTCAAGTATTTTGGAGTTACTATCGGTATCGCCATTACCATCACTTGTACTGCTGCCAGTAGGTTTATCAGCATATAAGTACTCATTATTACTTATACTATTAATATTTATGCGGTTAATTGCTCTGGCTTTAGCTTGTTGAATTACTTCCTTATCTTTCTCTTGGTCGTATGTTATTCCGTATTCAGACAGCAGTTTGTTCCAACTATAGGGTTTGTATACTTGATAACCAGCGATTTTCACATCATTATGGATGTAGGTAAAGCCTAGTAGTTCCTCCCCCCGCATTTTAGGCAATACCCCAATGTTGTTTTCCTCCAAGCGTTGGATGAACGTGGAGACAGTGGGACTATCCTTGATGGCTTCCCCTATTGCTTGGCGAATAATTTCCTTACTTGTTGGGGTTTTGTGCTTACTATTGACTGCTCTAATACTTTTCGAGCGGTTGGGGCTGGTGAGTGCAGTTATGCCATACTCTTGCTGTAACTTAGAGGCGACGGCTTCATTCGTTGTCGGTGTCACCTCTAACCCTAGTTCCGCCGCGATGCGTCTAGTTGAGACTTGGGAGTTGAAATAATCATAGGAATCATTAACTAAACTGCCATCTAACCGAATTCGGGAGGCGATTATATGCAGGTGTTCGTGGTTGCGATCGTGGTGGCGTACTGCAACGAACTGACTCGTAGCTGCTACAGATGATTCTTCCTTGGGCAGGTATCCCATATCCTTGAGATATTCTCTTGCTACATAGCTGTATTGACTGTCCGATAAATGCTCATGATAGCTGGGGCGGTGTGCTATTGAGATAATCAGGTGGGCACACTGCCGTTTAACTGCTTTTTTGGTGTACTTGATGTTGAGAAACTGCTGGTTGAATTCATCGGGGTTTGTTCCCATCATATTAGTATCGACAATCCCAGCATCATCTTTCCCCAAGACATACTTGAGCGTGTCGAGAAAATTGGGTTTTTTATAGATGACGGGAATCAAATTGAAGGAGTTGAAAGTACGGGGATATAGAACCTGTAATGCCTTATTTATCTTGGCTTGAGGGTGATTTGTCTGGAATATCTAGGTTAAATGCAGCTGCGATAGTCTGATCTACGAATGCGATCGCATTATTGACAGTATCCAAAATTTGCTGGTTGTTTGTTTCCTTTGCTAAGTGAGATAACATCATCAGTTCGCTTTTGAGGTTTCCAGCAGTTGCGCGGATAGTTATCAAGTCGGCAGACGGTTTTGCTGTTAGTACCCGCCTTAACCCACAGGAACGTAAATACTCAGATGCAGTTACTCCTGTGGCGATCGCTTTTTCCTCAATGGTAGTTTTCTCTTGCTCAAAGAGGTATACCTTGATGGATTTGGTTCGCTTTATGGAGTTACTTACCATACCTTCTTTCACTGCGGGACTGAGTGGCATAGTTAGAAACTGCACTGAGGGACTTGGGGATAACCGGAAATCTGACAACAGTGTGTGGTTTCAATTGGGGACAATATCGCTGCTATTTTTGGTATAAACCATACTTGATTTAGATGCCGACAGTGAGAGTACTGAAACTATTGTGATATAAATACCATGAGGTTAATATCTTGTGGTTCATCTTGTAACTGACACTGAAGCCCTAAACCTTATTGTTAATTCTGCAATTGCTGGGATGTAGTGATTGTAGGGATTATATGGCTATGTCGCCAGCGTGCGAACCGACAGGTCGGCGCTTCTGGAGCAGACGCTCCGCGAACGCTATCGCGTAGTGGGTACTATCCATCATCGTGGATTCAATTATACGTAATTACAATATTTATAGGTATTATTTTTTTAATCTGTTTATTTATCAAACAGTAAATATAGTACAAAAGTATTATTTTGTACTACAAAACAAGACGGTTGGTATTAAAGGACTGTCAATTAATCTAGTTTATTGATAATAACTTTAGTGATAAAATGGCCCTACTAAACATACCTTGTTTTAGTTAGAGGACTGTACGGCGACAGCAATGGTCTGTAGTGGAATGCGACTAAAGTAAATGCTTGTGCAGAGCGGATTGTGGGGTTCTATCCTAAGTTGATTAACTTCTACGTAATGCTGAAATAATTGGGTTAATTTGCCCTCAGAATACCTCAACTATGGGGATTGTTAGAGTTTATTTTTAAGTTAATTATTTATTTTGATTGACAAAAATCAAACCCAATTTCACTTAATTGGGGTAATTAGTGTGTGAATTGGGGTAGTTAGGAGTAAATACGGGTGTGAGTTCTCCCCCCGTATGGTTAAAGTAAGAGTATTGACAAATAGCTTACTGAGAAGCTTGATTTGCACGTTACATAGAAGAGAAGTTATGGCAAGAGCGAGTAAGCCAGCTGATTCGGTTGAGTTGGCGCGTATCATGCGGAATAAAGATATGGAGGACGGTATAGTAATTAGCTATCTCCAGTCGAAGAAGCGAGGGCAAACTGAGTTAGTATGTGAGGCGCTGCGGGCGTATTACCTACCGTTTGCGCTATCTGCTGCGGGGGTATCTGGTGTTGAATTGCAGTCAGCCCTCCATGATGCGATCGCGCAACTTGAAGTTCAGATAATTAAGATGAAACGGACGTTTGGGATGGAGGGGCTGCCCCAGATAGTTCTTGTTAATCCTCATAGTGGAGTTTTCTCGCAAGGTGCAAGTGGCTTACAACCAACAATTGGAACTAACGGAGTAGGAATAACTCCTGTTTCACCTAATTTGGTTCCCCCTTCGGTTTCTTTTTTTGATTCCACTGGGCCAAGTCCTGTGTCGTTACCTGTTGCGACAGAACCAGTCGGATCAAATGTTGTGGGAGAAGATTCCGAAGATGATGAGTTCTTTAATGATGATGAGGATGACCTAATTGCTAAGGCAGAAATAGAAGTTGATGCAGGATTTCGTCTGGAGTAAGGGGATTATGAGGATATCGGTGGTTAGGGACTTGCAAGAAAATAAAGTACCAGCTAAACAGGGACAATAGTAATATCC
>NZ_JAYGHD010000393.1:0-13091 GCF_034932245.1 Nostoc sp. UHCC 0251 | reverse complement strand
GTGTCGCCCACCCCACAATAAATAGTTGTATATTTTTTTATTTGGAAGTCCCTTATAAAGGCTACGGTGTACACACAAGTCTTTTAAGCCTTCGTGTTCTGAACGAAAGTCTTCGTGTTCTGAACGAAAGTCTTCGTGTTCTGAACGAAAGCCTTCGTGTTGTGAACGAAAGCCTTCGTGTTGTGAACGAAAGTCTTCGTGTTCTGAACGAAAGCCTTCGTGTTCTGAACGAAAGTCTTCGTGTTGTGAACGAAAGCACTTGTGTGTACACCGTAGCCCCTTTTAGAGGGGAATGAGGTTTGAGGGGATAATTGAGGAAATTACTAGCTTTCTGAAGTTTCCTGAGAGAACTTCTTATGGATAGTTCTAGTGGATTCTCCATCAGCAGCTACCGTTATGAGATAGTCCATTAAACCATCCGAAAATGGAAGACGGAGATGGAAAGTACCATCAGGTTTGATTTTGATGGAATGGCCACCGATGTTTACGCTTGTATTTGGTTGGGTTGCTCCGTGAATAATTAACTCAGCATCTGCTACAAACCAAAAATCTTCGTCGGAACGGCTGAAAACCCGAACATTAGGTGAACGGGCTATGAGTAACCAACGATTGCCATCAGCGATATAGCCAATTTCAACCATGTAGTCGCGATCGCTAACGGGAATGGCCACAAAGCGATCGCGTGCTACCTGTTCACATTCATACTGCTGTACAAGCTGGGGACTTTGATAACTCAAGTCAATCCCCGTTACATCGTAGAGCCGCACTACTAATTGAGAGCCACCCTGTTGTTGCAGCGCTTCGTTCTGAGTCTTGGAAATGTGCCAAGAGACATAAGCCCACTTGGGAGTGCGGGGTGTGAGCCAAATACTGCTTTCTTCTTCGCTGCTCTCTTCTTCTAAATTTACCAAGCCTATAGCTGTGTGGTTGGTTAACGCTACATCTTCAACGGTGGGATCTGTAGACGCAATAGTTGTTTCGTTTGTTAACGCTACATCTTCAACTATGGGATCTGGATAAACAGGACTGAAGACACGAACGATCGCAGAACGGGCGATGGACAACCAGCGTTCGCCATCAGCGAGATAGCCAATTTCAGCTATGTAATCGCGATCGCTGATGGGAATTTCCACAGAGCAATTGTCTGCTGTCTCGTCACATTCATACTGCTGGACAGGCTGAGGACTTTGATAACTCAAGTCAATCCCCGTTACATCGTAAAGCCGCACGACCAAATGAGAGCCACCCTGTTGGCGCAGTTCTGCTTTCTTGGTTTCCGAAATCTCCCAAGAGACATCAGCCGATGTAGAAGTATTTGGTGTGAGCAAAATACTGCTCTCTTCTTCTACATCTACTAAGTCATTAGCTGTTTCGGCCGCAATCGGTACATTGTCAACTGTAGTATCAGTTTGTTCTTTAGCATCTGATCCAGAAATGCTAGTCCAGCCTGCAATCCCTACGCCTGCTGCTACAGCAGCAGGAACAAAATCTGTGGATTCAGTTTCAACAGTACTTTCTTCAACAGTAGGCTCTGCTTGAGATTCTTCCTCTGGCAAATCAATAGTGGGTTCAGCTGCGTCCGCTACCACATTAAATAAATCATCTGGCAATTCTGGCAAATCCAGCAGTGAGGATGTTTGCAACTCTGACGGTTCTAGATTCGCTGCTACTTCGCCAGACTCTGGTGAGTCTAATTCCTCTACTGAGGCTGTATCTTCACTTGAGGTAATACTTTCTAGCCAGTTCAATTCTGCCTGAAGTTCTTCATCAATCTGCTCTTCATTAACTTCTGTGTTCCAATATCCAAAATTAGATGTTACTTCTGGCACATCTGGTAATTCTGGGAGTGGGGCTGTCACCTCAGATAAAGGCAGTTCCACATCAGATGTTTCTTCTGGAATATTAGCCACGTGAGGATAGGAAGTATTTACTACAGCTGCTGGGGCTTCTAGTTCCTCATCTATTTGCTCTTCATTAACTTCTGTGTCCCAATATCCAAAATCAGATGTTAATTCTGTCACATCTGGTAATTCTGGGAGTGGGGCTGTCACCTCAGATAAAGGCAGTTCCACATCAGATGTTTCTTCTGGAATATTAACCAGGTGAGGATAGGAAGTATTTACTACAGCTGCTGGGGCTTCTATGTCCCATGCAATTTCATCAGAATCAGAATCGGGATTACTTATCTCCTGATAATTATTTAGCTCAACCGTCTCATCAATTGCATTTGTATCTGTTTCTTTGTTGGTAAAGGCAGACCAGGTAGCCGCGCCGATGCCCGTTGCTAAAGCCGCACCATTGCTTAAAGCTGCGGCTCCCAAGTTGCTGTTTTCTGCTCCATTAGCTGCACTTGATGTTGTGCCTTCATAGGAATTAGAGGTGCCATTCGTTCCCTCTTGGACTAAATTTGATGTCTCTTGAGTAGCATTTTGGGGCAGGTCAGATTGTGTTTGAGCATAGATGTTGAAAGGAGTGCGCTCAGGGCTTTCTTGTTGGAACTGGGGCACTGGCTGCTCCTCAAGCATCGCTCCGTTAATGGAGGGAGCAGTGCTGGCGTTGACTGCCGCAGTTTCTCCATCTTCTTTGCTGGGTGGACGAGGATCTGGCCCTAGTAATTGATCTATGCTTTCAACGGGCGCTGGGCGTTTTCCCAAAATCCACCATAGGAAGGCTCCACCTACAGTTGTAAAAAACAAAGGTAGGAGTAACCAAAATGGTGCTTCTCTATTTACAATTGGACTAGTTTGTGCAGTAGTAGGAGCCACAAATGGTTGTTCGCCAAATGCAGAAGGAGTTGCACCGGCGGTAGGCGTAGCCGCAGGTGTTGTCTCGACACCGGGGGAAGCAGTGACAGCAGGTTGTAATACACTGGTGGCGATCGCTTCTGCTTCAGCAGTTCTACCTTGTTCTATAGCCTGCTGTCCTGGGGGCGCAAGGGTAAAGCCGAGAAAATCTACTGTGCTTAAACTCGGATTTTTTTTGTAAACGTAAACTAAAGGTTGCGAAAAGGGATATCTATCATCTTCTGGTAAAGCTTGGTGTAATTGCAGAACTCGCACACCTTTCAACTTCGACACTTGATTAGCTAACACATAGCTGATGCCGTCTTTACCCAGTTGTTTGACGATTTCTGCGGTATTATCTTCAGTTACTTGGGTAGCATTGGCCCCTGTAGCAAATTCAGCAGCTTTGAAGGCTGGATAAGTACGAAAAGTATTACGAGTTTCACTCGTGTCAGGGCGATCGATTAACCGAATCTTCTCTGAAGGGCCTCCCAGTTGTGACCAATTTGTAATTCTTCCCCGAAAAATCCGGGCAAATTCCCTACTAGTCAAGCTTTGCTTGAAAGGATTTTCTTCACTAACAATGATCGCAATCTTCTCACGGCGCAAGCGAAGTTGCTCCAGTCCTTGGGCTTTTTCTGCTGGTGTCAATCCACGCCCCATTGCTACTATGTCAATTTTGCCTTCTAGCAAATCTTTCAGTGCCGCATCAGTGCCGTTAGCAGCAACTTCAACCTTTGCACCGGAAAACTGTTTCTCAAAATTCTCTTTCAAGCTTTGGTTGATTGCAGCCAAGCTACTTGAACCATCAATCCTTACTGTTGTCCCATTCTGTACTGTTTGCGGCAGTGTAAAGGAGGGAGAATCAGGTTTAGATTGTGCCAGCATGGGTTCTGGCATCAGTAAACTTGCTGTCATCGGGGTTGTAGCTAAGGCAACCCATAATACTAGTCTAACTATCAAAGTATCTTTTTTTTCTTGTTGCCACATAAGCCCATTATTAAAGTAAAAAATAGAAAGCCTGCCAATCTTACATTGCGCGATCTTTTTAGAGATGATGAAGTAGACGCGCTAATTATACATCTGAGTTATCTTTACTTCTAAGTTCCTTTAACGTATATGTATTGATTGATACTTCGCATTAGTTTGTATAGCATAATAATTTATACTCTAATCGCTAGAGTCTGTTTACTATAAAATGTCCTAATTTAGATTGCAACTTATACCAAGTTGGTAGCGTATGGCCACAATTATGAATTATTGAATTACTAAAACTGGTAAAGTGTAGCAAATTCAATATTATTTAACAATATTATTTTCAGTAATGCTGAGTACTGAGTACTCATTGTTCAGCATTCACCAGCCCCGTTGGGGCGGGTGTGGGGTATAGGGTGTTGGGTGTAGGGAAGAAGAAGGGTGTTGGGTGTGGGAAAGAAATTTCCTTCTCCACTACCCCCTACACCCGAACCCCTACCCCCTTCTTTTCCCCAACAAGCATCGGGTTAGAAGCCTCGTCTAATGCCGTATTCCCTACACCCGACACCCTATCCCTATCCCCTACACCCTTCCCATCACCAGAATCTACTACATTTTTGAGATAACAATGACAATCTGGCTTCTCAATAAGTGACTCTACCAAAGCATTTAGGGCAGTTGCAGCTAAAGCGCCACCTCCGACAGTCCCTGCAACTGTAATAAAAGGTATCTCTTGTTGCATCAGTTGTCGTTTGGCTGCGGGAGCATGGCTAAAGCCAATGGGCATTCCAATTATTAATGCAGGCTGAATTTTCTGATTAGCGTTGGCGTAGCCCGTCGTAGACATCGCCTCACAAACTTCTATAAGTACTGAGGGAGCATAACCAACTACCAACACACAACCCTGACTTACTTGCAGCAATTTTTCTCGCCATTTTCGATGTTGCCAAAAGGCAAGTTCTGCTTCTGTGGCGGTGGTAATATGGGGGTTATCAATCAACGTTTCGATGCTACATCCCAAGTGAAGTAATCGAGTTTGATCCAAAGCAGCAGCAACCGTTTGAGTATCGACAACAATTTGACAGCTTGAAGATAAAGCTTCTCGACTAGCTGCGATCGCATCTCGACTCAATTTGATAAAGGACACCAAACTCACATCACCACAAGCCAAAACCAACTGAGAAATTAAGTGTTGTTCAATTTCCGAACGGTGAGATAAATCAGGTAGTAGGCGTTGTAGCGATTCTGTAAAAGCTTCTGAATGGGTATGAATTTCGGCATCTAAGCCACTCCAGAGGTTTTCCAATCCCCCCAATCCGGCTTGAGTTTCGACATCAAGTAACTTCAGTTGTGCCAAAACTTCCGCCTGCATAATTTGACAATGGCGATCGCGCCCTAATAATCCTTCTAATGCTGATGCAGTTTGTCGCAGTTGAGAAATTTGTTGCATCACCGCCCGATATTGCTGCTGAAGTTGTCCCATGAGATTAACAGTTGTGTCAGCTTCTGGCTCCACCTCCAAAATATTGCGGATATGGTTTAGCTGAAACCCTTGCTGCTTCAGTGCTACAATCCGTTGCAACCTGAGAACATCTTTTTTGGTGTAGAGACGGTAATTGCTGCGCGATCGCACTGGTTGCGGTAACAGTCCCAATTGATGGTAATGGCGCACCATCCGCGGAGTTAAACCGCCGCCGACTGCATCAGTGAGTTCTTTAATAGTTAAGCAACCAGCGTTCATGATTTACTCCAACAACGGCAAAATTCTTTGTAACTCTTCACAAGCCGCCTGAAGAGATGGCGGCGCATTTTCATCTAAACTCCCTTGAGAACACTGGTTTGCTAATTGTTCAACACCGGGTTTACAAATTGCCTCATTTTTAGGGAATTTTGGATATTTGGATTTTTCTGCTTCTTCTTCAACAACTTCTCCTGTTCGTAAATAATGTATCCAAGTTTCAATATTTCTTTTTGGCACGAATATTGCTATTTTCTCATCAGGCTTCCGAAGTTCCTGTGAATTTTCTATCAGTGCATTATCTAATTCTTTTAGTGTTGCCCTTACTGTTTCAGTATCTGCATCAATCAATACTACTAGCATTCCTGAACGATAGTTTTTTCGCCGATATTCTTTAACCTCTGCTGCATAATGCTTTCTAACAAACTGCTCTCCTGCACCTTTACCTGTTGGGGAAGTCCTAATTGTGACGTTTTTTGGATTTATATTAAAGCCTCGCTTTTTCAAAAAATGGTATGCAAAAACTTGCTGTTGTAGATCCTCACACAAAATTACTATCTGTACTCTATTCTGGGTCATAGAGCCAGCCTCGTGCAATCAGTTCTGAAATTGGTAATCCTGAATTTTCAGCTTCTTGATTACTAATTGGTTTTACTCGTACAGGTGCATTACTTTGATGCTCAAACCAATAACCTATAGGTGAAGCTAAAAGATAATTAATTAATACAGGATGATGGGAGATTAGTAAAGCTTGTATTTTTCCGTCAATACAGAAATCATAAAGTTGAATTAGCCAAGGTTGAATTTCTGGCAAAGCTAAAAAATTCTCTGGCTCATCAATGCAAAGTGTATAGTCTTCAGATTCAGTACAATACAGAATAGTGTATAGAGCAATTACTACTTTTTGACCATCGGATAATTCACTAAAACGATAATCAATAATCTTTGTCCTATCTTCATCTGTTGAAAATCGTAATTTTAGAATTCGATAGTTTTCACCGAACTTTTCAAATTTAAAACTTACGAAACCATCTAATATATTTTTTAAAACGTTCATAAGTTCAGCAATCTTACCCTGATCTTGGGAAATTTGGCGATACCAAGAAACAAAGTTCTCCATTCTATAAGTCAATTTGATTTCTTCATGTTCACTACCATCAACCATTAAACTAGGAATAATTTGGACAATAATAAATCGCTCAACGCGATTTTTGAACCAATTAAGCTTTGGATTACCTACAAAAAAAGATAGGATTGAAAATTGCGATTCATAAATAGGTGATCTTATTATTTTGTCATCTTCTTGAGAGAGTTGAAATTCATTTCCCTCTATTTTTAATAAAAGTTGATTATTAAACCATAAGCGTTCATATTCAACATGACTTTTTTCTTGATTATGTCTAATAGCAAATTCATATTTATAACTACCACCATTTCCAGCAATTTCTAGCTCAAAACGCTGAATTGCTGAAGTCTGCCAGCGAGTACAGTCAGCAGATTTAAAAATTCCTTCTACTTTTTCGTCACCACTTATAAAAATTTGAATTTTTCGTAAAACTTCAAAAACTGTTGATTTACCTGCTCCATTACCACCAAGAAACAGGTTAATCGAGTCAAAATTAAGTTCAAAATTTACTAAGCCACGAAAGTTATCAATATATATTCGCTTTAGCATAGCTTTTTTCCTCTTAGTGCAATTTTAAAGCTAACAGTTAAATCGTCTCATTTACCCACATCCAGCTTTTGAAAAACGCTCCCAGAACATAGATAAAAATTCAAATCTGCGTACCTCTGTACCTCTGCGCTTCCCAGCCTGCGGCAAGCCGCAAAAGCGTCTACAGCGCCCCTCTACGTTTCAAATTCATTATAAAGCTTGACATTAACATCAATGTCAAGGTTTAGCGTAAGAGAGTCCCTGTTAATTCATCTCTCATGCTCTACCCCCAACGTTTCAGCCAATTCACCAAAGAACACACAGATACATTAGCAGCCCTTTTATGTGGGTTGCTGCTATTTCTCGGATGGTTCGCCTTGCATCTCGGTTGGCTGGGATTGGCATTCCTACTGCTACCTGCTGCTTATGTAATTGGTGGTTACGAAAGTGCGCGGGAGGGATTAACTACCCTCCTCAAAGAAAAAGAACTTGATGTAGATTTGCTGATGATTGTGGCGGCTATTGGTGCTGCTAGCCTTGGCTTATGGCGAAGAGAATATCATCTAATTATTGATGGAGCAATTTTGATTCTGATCTTTGCTATCAGTGGCGCACTAGAAGGCTATGCAATGGCGCGAACTGAGCGGAGTATCAGGAGTTTGATGAGTTTGACACCAGATACAGCACGGGTTTTACTTCAAGGGAAGGAAGAGGAAATTCCTATCAGTCAGCTAAAAGTTGGTGATGAAATTGTCGTCAAACCCGGAGAGCTAATTCCTACTGATGGGATAATTTCATCTGGTTACAGCACCCTCAATCAAGCGGCAATCACAGGCGAGTCTTTACCTGTAGAGAAAACAGTGGGCGCAGAAGTATTTGCCGGCACACTCAACGGCTATGGTGCATTGCAGATTAAGGTACACAAACCAGCCCAAAGTAGCTTAATTCAGCGGGTGATTCGTTTGGTAGAACAAGCGCAGACAGAAGCACCTCCTTCGCAAGAGTTTATCGATCGCTTTGAGAAGGGATATGCCAAAGTCATTGTAGTAGCCGGGATATTACTGGCAACTTTACCGCCGTTTCTTTGGGGTTGGGATTGGGAAACAACAATTTATCGCGCTCTTACTTTCCTAGTGGTTGCTTCTCCCTGTGCGCTGATGGCTGCAATTATGCCCACGCTGCTTTCAGGAATCGCCAATGGAGCCAGACAGGGGATTTTATTTAAGAATGGGGCGCAGTTGGAGAAGATTGGCAAAGTCCGAGCGATCGCATTTGATAAAACTGGTACTCTAACAACAGGACAGGTGCAGGTATTTCAGATAATTCCAGTTAGTGAATACACTCAAGGGGATGTATTAAAAGCCGCTGCTAGTGTGGAATCATCTTCAGAGCATCCTATCGGTAAGGCAATTGTGCAAGCAGCTAGTGATTTAGATTGGGTTGGTGCAGTTCAAGTCCAAGCTAAACCTGGACAGGGAATTGTAGGAATCGCGCAAGAACAACAGATAATTGTGGGGAATGCTGTTTTTGTGCAAAAGTATGTCACAAATTTACTTGAAGAACTACAAAAAATGGCTCAATCTTTGGAGCAAGAAGGTAAAACTGTGGTTTGGGTAGCACAGGGAACAGAGGTAATGGGTATAATTGCGATCGCAGATGAGGTAAGAGCGGAAGCAGCCGCAACCATTACCCGGTTAAAGAAACTGGGAGTTGAACAAATTGTCATGTTAACGGGGGATAATGAGGAAACTGCTCACACTGTTGCCAAAGCAGTAGGAATTGATCGAGTATATGCCCAACTTTTACCAGAAGATAAACTGGATGTTATTCGCCGTCTACAGCAACAATATCAAACTGTGGCAATGGTAGGGGATGGGATAAATGATGCACCAGCCTTAGCCCAAGCATCTGTAGGTATAGCGATGGGAGTATCTGGTAGTGATGTGGCATTGGAAACCGCAGATATAGTATTAATGGCAGACAAGTTAGAAAAAATTGCCGTAGCGATACATTTGGGTAGGCGATCGCAAGCCATAGTAAAACAGAATATATTTATAGCGCTGGGTTTCATTATGTTGCTTTTGGTGGGCAACTTTCTAGGAAATATTAACCTACCCATTGGCGTGATTGGGCATGAAGGTTCTACAGTGTTAGTTACCCTCAGTGGACTAAGATTGCTGAATTGAAGAAGGCAGAAGGCAAAGGGCAGAAGGCAGAAGGTTCAATTTAGAAGGGGATTCAACACCGTACTTAATTGGGGCCACTAAGGAGGTCTTAAACCCTTGTTCCATGATTGTCACGGGCTTCTTGACAGGAGTCAGTATTTCCTTCTGCCTTCTGCCTCCTGTCCTCTGCCTTTCCTGATAAAGCACTCTTCTCTTGTCTCTGTGTTCTCTGCTCCTCTTTGGCAGCCTAGCGTCTACATTAAAATTTGAACGTGACAGAGTTCCAAACCTCATTAATGAGTATCAAAAGTTCATTAGCAATCTCCGCATCATGGCACAATGCTGCACATATCCCTAAAACTTTGTTAATGGCAATAGATAGTAAAAAATAGCCCCCCTTTTTAAGGGGGGTTGGGGATCTTCACTCGATAAACAAGCTAACCGAACTGTATTTAAACGACAGAGAACAATTAATTACGAATTACGAATTAATCCTCAGCTTTTGCTGAATATGCAGCAGTTTTACCATCCAATGACATACCTTCTGTTTGCAGTTGTTGATGACGATTTGGTGTGATAAAGCGCTCTGTCGTCGTCTTAATCACGATATACAAAATTGGCACTACAAACAAACTCAAAAAAGTTGCAATTAACATTCCGCCAAATACTGTTGTTCCTAAAGATTGACGACTACCAGCGCCAGCACCTGTAGCAATAGCCAAGGGGAAAATCCCCAAAAGTGTAGAAAAAGCAGTCATCAAAATTGGACGTAACCGCTGTTGTGAAGCCTCAATTACTGCTTTGGTAATTGAAAGCCCTTCTTCTCGTAATTGATTAGCAAATTCCACAATCAAAATTGCGTTTTTACTAGCCAAACCAATTAACATTACTAGACCAATTTGACAGTAAACATCATTAGCAAAACCCCGCATTGATTGAGCTATAAGCGCTCCAAAGATAGCTAAAGGAACTGATAACAGAATGATAAAGGGGTCAATGTAGTTCTCGTATTGAGCAGCTAGTACCAAAAACACAAAGATTATTCCTAATCCAAAGATCAGGGGTGCTAAACCACCAGAATCTATTTCTTCTAATGCAGTTCCTGACCATTCGTAACCATAACCTGCTGGCAAAACTTCTTTAGCAACTTGCTCCATTGCTTTAATTGCGTCTCCAGAACTAGAGCCAGGGGCGGCGGAACCATTAATTTCAATTGAGCGGAAGAGATTGTAGTGATTTATTGTTTGCGCTCCCACGGTCGGAGTAACTGTGACTAAGTTACTCAAAGGAATCATTTGATTCTTTTGAGAACGGACGTATAGTTTACCAATATCTTTTGGGTTAGAACGAAACTGTTGATCTGCCTGGATATACACCCGGTAATTGCGCTGCTGGAGATTGAAATCATTCACATATTGTGATCCCAAAGCAGTTTGTAAAGTACTGAAGACATCATCTATAGAAACTTGCAATGCTTTAGCTTTATTGCGGTCTACTTCTACAAGCAATTGTGGTGTATCCGCAGCAAATGTACTAAATACAGCTTGTAATCCAGGTGTTTGATTGGCGCGACCAAGCAACTTACCCATTGACTCTACTAGATTTTGTAAGCCACTGTTACCTCTGCGGTCTTGTAGTTGAAAGACAAAGCCGCCAAAGTTACCTAAACCCTGAATTGGTGGCGGATTCACAGGGAAAACCCTGGCTTCTGGGATTGCTAACAACTTCCCTTGTAATTTGCCAATAATCGCCTGTACTGATTGATCAGGTCTTGAGCGTTCTGCCCAAGGTTTTAAAGTTGTAAATATAATGCCGCTATTGGCGGTGCTACCACTAAAACCAAATCCTCCTACTGCAAAAGTCCCTAGTACTTCTGGAAGTGGCAAAATTTCTTTTTCTACTTGTGCCATGACATCGCTGGTATATTGCAGCGATACGCCTTGGGGCCCTTGGATGATGGTGATGAAGTAGCCTTCGTCTTCATCGGGTAGAAAGGCTGTCGGTACTGTGGTGTACAGCCAAGCAGTCATTCCCAAAGAAACAATAAACAATCCAATGACGATGCTTTTGAATCGTACCATCCAGGTAAGCGATCGCTCATAACTTGACCTTACCCATTCCAGGAATCGATTAATCAGGTCAAACAGCCAGCCAATCCACCTTGGAGGTCTTTGTCCTGGACGCAGCAACACGCCACACAAAGAAGGTGTTAGAGTTAAAGCCAAAAAAGTTGAAATTGCAATAGAGAAGGCGATGGTCAGGGCAAATTGCCGATAAAGTGCGCCTGTGGTTCCCGGAAAAAACGCCACTGGCACAAACACCGCCATCAATACTAGTGAAGTGGCAATAACTGCGCCAAACAGTTCCCTCATTGATTCACTAGCGGCTCGACGAGGACTAATTCCTTTATCCTGAATAAAACGGCTGATTTGCTCCACCACCACGATCGCATCGTCTACCACCATCCCCGATGCTAAAGTTAGACCAAACAAAGTCAAACTATTGATCGAAAAGTTAAAAACTTTGATGAAAACAAATGTCCCAATTAATGCTAGAGGAATAGTCAGTGCGGGAATTAAAGTGGTTCGCCAATCCTGCAAAAACACAAAAATTACAATCACCACCAACACTACCGCTGTAATCAAAGTCTTGACCACTTCTGTCATCGACTCTTCTACAAACGATGTTGTGTCAAAAGCTACTTGATATTGCAGCCCAGGTGGAAAACTCGGAGCCAATCGCTCCATTTCGGCTTTGACTCCCTTGGCTACATCCAAGGCATTACTGCCAGGAACCTGATAAATCCCTAAACCTACAGCATCATTGCCACGAAATCGCAGAAATGAACTGTAGTTTTCTGCCCCCAGTTCTGCTCTACCTACGTCTTTGAGCTTAACTAGTGTGCCATCATCTTCAGTTTTGAGGACAATTTCTTCAAATTCTGATGGTTCTGCTAATCGGCTGGCAGCACGCACATCAAGTTGATATCTTTGCCCTTCAGGAGCCGGTTCTTGTCCAATTCTCCCTGCACCAACTTGCAAGTTTTGTTCAGATAAGGCATTCGCTACATCCTTGGTCGTTAGTCCTCGACTGGCAAGGCGGCTCGGATCTAACCACAAACGCATTGCGTAGCGGCGTTCACCAAAAATTTGAGCGTTGCTCACCCCTTTGACTCTTTTTAAAGCATCTGCTAAGTAAAGATCGGCATAGTTACTTAAAAATATATTGTCGTACTGATTATCTTCAGCGAATAAACCAATCGCTAAGAGAATGTTACTAGATTCTTTCGATACCCGCACTCCCGTGCGCTGTACAGAATCTGGTAGTTGTGGTTGAGCAACAGAAACACGATTTTGCACATCCACAGCCGCAATATCTTTATCGCGCGATGAATCAAAGGTGGCTGTAATCGTACTAGTACCATCGTTACTGCTGCTAGAAGTAAGATATCTTAGTCCCTCAATCCCATTGATTTGCCTTTCTAAGATATTCGTCACCCCACTTTCTACAACTTCTGCACTAGCTCCGTTGTAGTTGGAAGTTACACTAATTTGGGTGGGACTAATTTCTGGGAACCTAGCGATCGGCAGTGTGGGAATACTGATTAATCCTATTAAAAGGATAACGATCGCACAGACCGACGCAAAGATTGGTCGCTTAATAAAGAAGTCAACAAACATAGTTTAAAAAATTGGGCATTGGGTATTGGGCATGGGGCATTGGGCATGGGGCATTGGGCATGGGGCATTGGGCATTGGGCATTGGGCATTGGGCAT